>CAUGKZ010000070.1 GCA_959600065.1 uncultured Kroppenstedtia sp.
TCATCTCCGGCTCACCTCCGCACTCCTCCTAAAACCAGATCATAGCCACATATCCGCTGAGAATTCCGAGTAACAGGATCATTCCTGCCAAGGCAGCGATCACTCGCCAGGGTAACGCCCGGCTCACCATGATCGCTGACGGCAGACTGATGACCGGAAGGGTAAATAGGAGTGCGGCGGCAGGTCCGGCACCTAAACCCGCAGCCATAAGCGTCTGCGCAATGGGAATCTCTCCCGCTGTGGGGATGACAAATAGCAACCCTGCCAAGGCAAAGCCGATAATCGCCAGGGAACTATTGCCCCAGTCCGGGTTGATCGTGGGAAACAACCAGGCCCGCACTCCCCCCAGGATCAAGACCGTAATCACATAAGTAGGAAGGATAGTGAAGGTCAATCCTTTCAATTGCTTCCACCAACGATGAAAAAATGAGGGTTGCGACAGCGTCTCTTCCTGAGACGGAGGGATAATTTTCTCCATCTCCACCGCTCTTTCCGGTGCCAATCGGTTCAACTGATGACTTACTCCAAACACCAGGATCCAACCCAGCAATACGCGGAGCACCACGAACTTCCAAGGAAGGATAAAAGCCATGAAGACCAGGACAGCTGGATTGAGCGCTGTATTGCTCGTCCAATAAGCGATGGCAGCCCCGACAGAGCTTTGACTCTTCCGCATCCCAATCACGACTGGAGCCGCACAGCAAGTGCACATCATGCTCGGCATCCCGCACAAACCGCCTACCATGGTGCTTTTGAAGGTTCCCCCACCGAGCCAACGGACCAGTCCATCCCGGGGAATCAGTACTTGAATCAGAGAACCGAGGACAATCCCGACGATCATCGCCTGCCAGATCGCCTGAAAGTAATCGAGACTATAAGAAAGCGCGGCGTTCCAGGAAGGTGCCGGCACTGTAGCGGATTCCCCGGAGATGATGGGAGGTCCGATAGAATGCTCAGTCATTGCCCGGATCGCTTTCTCATAATAGGGGGCCCATTTCACAAGATACAGCCCCACGACGGCGATTAGCAGGAAGACTATAAGTCCAATCCATTTCTTCTGCCGCAACACTAGATGATTAACAGTTGTCACAAATGACCTGACGCTCCTTTCAAAGGATTTTATCCACCAGATTTTCGTTTACGATCATACCATACATCTGTTTGTTTCTGGAATCTCGCACTTATACGTATTTACACCAAAAAATACCTACTTTTAAACTCGCCTTCTGAACATACCTCTGGAAGCGCTGTGAGTAAGGCATCCTTTCGCCTCGGATTGCTTTTCTCCCCCACGTGATCAGGGAGAGTTGCGGTTCCCATGGAGTGATTTTGGCAGTTCAGAATAACGAAAAGCTCATGTAAAATCCCTTCCCGATCGACTCAGATTGTATGACATCACAACACTTATAGATGCTATCCATCTCACTTTAGTCACTATATTTTCCGCATTTTTATCTCCATGACTGTTGACGAAACTTTATAACCTGCTAAAATGGGATCTGAACCACTGAGAATGAATATCAATTTTATTAGAAAAGAATATGGAGAAGGATTTCTTGTGAAACTGAGATATTTATTGATCGCATTACTTGTCTTGTCCGTCATCTCCATTTTTGTAGGAGTCCAGGAATTGACTCCCCTCGATCTTCTCCATCTGGAAGGGGATCAATCTCTGATTTTGTTGAGCAGCCGGTTACCCCGCCTCATCAGCATCATTATCGCCGGAACCAGCATCAGTATTTGCGGTTTGATCATGCAACAGCTCAGCCGCAATAAATTTGTCTCTCCGACCACAGCGGGAACAATGGATGCGGCCCGCCTGGGCGTCTTGGTCTCTCTACTCGTCTTTACATCGGCGAGTCCGTTGACCAAAATGTTCGTCGCCTTCGCCTTTGCGTTGGGTGGAACTCTGCTGTTTATGAAAATTCTGGACAGCATTAAAATGAAAGACGCCGTTTTTATTCCCCTCGTCGGTCTGATGTTTGGCAATATCATCAGTTCGATCGCCACCTTCATCGCCTATAAGTATGATCTGATTCAAAATATGTCCTCATGGCTACATGGAGATTTCTCCATGATCGTCTCGGGACAGTTTGAATTGATCTACATAAGCATCCCTCTGCTGATTCTTGCCTACTTTTTTGCAGATAAATTTACAATTGCAGGAATGGGGGAAGAGTTTGCAAAAAACCTGGGATTGAATCATCGCCAGGTGGTCCGGATCGGCCTGATCATCGTCTCCATGGTAACCGCCTGTGTCGTTTTGACCGTGGGTATGATCCCCTTTCTCGGCCTGATCATCCCCAATATCGTTTCCATCTACCAAGGAGATCATCTGAAGAAGAACCTTTCGCATACAGCCGTACTGGGAGCGGTTTTCGTATTGTTCTGTGACATCCTCGGGCGAATCGTCATCTATCCCTATGAGGTGTCGATCAGTTTGACTGTAGGGATCATTGGAAGTGGAATCTTCATTTATCTGTTGTTGAGGAGAAGGGCATATGACACCTAAGTCCAAAACCATTCTACTCACGGTTATTTCCGCCATCGTTGTCGCAATCTATCTGTTCTTTGACCTCAGGGGGAGTTGGGATTATGCTCTTCCGCGACGGATCGCCAAAGTCACCGCCATGATCCTGACCGGTGGTGCCATCGCTCTTTCCACCACCATCTTTCAAACGATCACCAACAACCGGATCCTGACTCCCAGCATTATGGGTCTCGACTCTCTGTATCTACTCATCCAGACGCTCGTGGTCTTCTTGGTGGGTTCCACTACCCTGACCATGATGAATAATCATATCCACTTCCTGATGACCATCGGAATCATGATCTTGTTCTCCGGTGTGTTGTACAAACTGATGTTTCAGAGCGGACGGAATGTCTATTTGCTACTCCTGATCGGGATTATCTTTGGAACTCTGTTCCAAAGCCTGTCTTCCTTTATGCAGATCCTGATCGATCCCAATGAGTTTCAGATTGTACAGGACAAAATGTTTGCCAGCTTCAACAATATCAACACCGAATTACTCTGGATCGCAGGCGCCTTGATTTTGGTGGTCATCCTCTATTTTCTGCAGTTGGCCAAATACCTGGACGTCCTGTCTCTGGGACGGGACCAGGCCGTCAATCTCGGGGTCGACTACGACCATGTGGTCAAACATTTTCTAGTCATCGTCGCCATCCTGGTCTCCATCTCGACAGCACTGGTCGGACCCATCACCTTCCTGGGATTGCTGGTAGTGAATGTCACATACGAGCTTATGAAGACCTATCGTCATCGATATTTACTCGTAGGGTCCTTTTTGATTAGTATCATCACACTGGTCGGGGGGCAACTGATGGTGGAGAAAGTATTCAGCTTCTCCACTCCGTTAAGTGTCATCATCAACTTTGTCGGTGGGATCTACTTTATCTATCTGCTGTTAAAGGAGAGTCGAACATGATCCAGGTGAGCCATCTCTTTAAAAAGTACGGCCGCAAACAGGTGATTAAGGATGTGTCCCTTCAAATTGAAAAAGGGAAGATCACCTCCTTCATCGGACCCAACGGTGCCGGTAAGAGCACGTTGTTATCGATGATCAGCCGACTGATTGCAAAAGACGCCGGTGTGGTCACTATCGATGACCAAGACCTCACCAAAAGTAAAAACAGGGATCTCGCTAAAAAAATATCGATTCTGAAACAGTCCAACTTCACCACCCTCCGTTTGACCATCCGGGAACTTGTTTCCTTCGGGCGCTTTCCCTACTCACAAGGACACTTGACAGAGACCGATTGGAAGCATGTCGATGAAGCCATCCGCTACTTGAATTTGGAGGAGATCCAGCATCAATATCTGGATCAGCTGAGTGGCGGTCAACAACAACGGGCATATATCGCCATGGTGGTTGCTCAGGATACGGAATACATTTTACTGGACGAACCCCTGAACAATCTGGATATGAAACATGCCGTCCAGATCATGAAGATCCTACGCAGACTGGTCGATGAGCTGGGAAAAACCGTGGTGATCGTTATTCATGACATCAACTTCGCTTCCTGTTATTCCGATCATATCGTCGCACTCAAAGACGGAAAAGTGGTGCGGGAAGGCCCCCCTCACGAGATGATCCACTCTTCCACCCTGAAAGAGATTTACAACATGGATTTCAATGTGGAACATTTCGGAGATCACCGGATTTGTCTGTATTACACCTAAGGTAGTAACTCCATCTACCGGATGATCGATGATCCATTCGCTTGCAAGGAGAAATCAGGCTTGTTGATTAGCCATATTTCAGGGAGTAAGTAAGGTCGGGATGGTGGAGCCTTTGTGCTCTTTACAAGAGATCGTAGCCCTCCCCCCATCTCGTCCCCTCAAGCCATATTTTACGATGGGGGCAATGGGAAGAGGGAAAGGGTCGTTTCGTTCCCATCATCCACTTTATGGTTTATCAATAGCCCTGACCTATTCTATATAAGAGGTGAGCTTACATGAGAAAGAGGATGTCGATGTTTTTCATTCTCGCTGCTGCTTTTGCCTTAGTCATCGCCGGTTGTGGCCAAGACAATGATGCATCCTCCACTTCCGACAAGGAAGAAACCCTGACCGTCAAACATGAACTGGACGAAACCAAGGTGAAGAAAAACCCGAAAAAAGTGGTGGTCTTTGACTTCGGTACCCTGGACACACTGGACAAATTGGGAGTGGAAGTGACCGGCCTCCCCCAAGAAAATGTCCCAAAATACCTCTCCAAATTCCAAGACGACAAATATGAAAATGTAGGCAATCTGAAAGAGCCCGATTTTGAAAAGATCCATGAGACGCAACCGGATCTGATCATCATCTCCGGAAGACAGTCAGATCTGTACGATCAGTTCAAGGAGATTGCCCCAACCATCTACATGGGAGTCGATACCAACCGGTACATGGAATCTTTCCGAGAAAACGTAACCCAACTAGGCAAGATCTTCGATAAAGAATCAGAAGCAAAGAAGGAATTGGAAGCGATTGAAAAAGACATTGACAACCTGAAGGAGAAAGCGAAGTCCTCCAACAAAAACGCCTTGATCATTCTGGCAAACGACGGGAAAGTGAGTGCCTACGGAGCAGGATCACGCTTCGGCCTGATCCATGATGTCTTTGGCGTCCAGCCTGTAGATAAAAACATCAAAGCTTCCACCCACGGGCAAAGCATTTCCTTTGAATACATCGCTAAAAATAACCCGGATTACCTCTTCGTCATTGACAGAGGTGCTGTAGTCGGCGGCCAATCCTCCGCTAAACAAGTGGTAGAGAACGATCTTGTCAAAAAAACCAAGGCATATAAAGAGAAGCAGGTCACCTACCTGGATCCCAACTATTGGTACCTCTCTGGAGGTGGCTTAGTTTCCCTCAATGAAATGGTGAAACAAGTGGATCAGGCTCTGAAATAAAATAAGCGCCCCGAAGGGGCGCTTATCCTTTTACTCTCTGATCTCAGCTGCATATCAACCTACTGAGTCCATTTTTTTACTTTGTCCTTATTTTTCTCCACCCATTCCGCAGCTGCTTGCTCCGGTTCTTTTCCGCCATCAATCATCAACATCACTTCCCCCATATCCTCCGGGGTCCAATAAAACTGGTCCATGATTTGATAAGCTTCGGGGTTTTTCTCTTTCAAATCTTTGCTGACAATGGTATGGATCTCCTCGGACTGCCCAAACTCTTTTTTGGGATCATCGAGGAATTTCAGTTGGAATTTAGCAAACTTCCAATGAGGTTGCCAACCAACCACGACGATGGGTTTCTTTTCTTTATAAGCCTTAGCCAGGGAAGAAGCCATCGCCGCACTGGAACTCTCCACCAACTCCATATCCAGATCGTAATCTTTGATCAGCTTTTCCGTCTGCTTATTCATGTTGGCCCCTGCCTCGATCCCGATGATCTGGTGATCAAATTGGTCTGCATCCTTTTTTAGATCATTGATGGAGTTCGCTTTTACATATTGGGGGACCACTAAGCCCAGCTGAGTTCCCTTCAGGTTGGGCCCCAGATCTTCCAGTTTTCCTTTGTACTTGTCCATATAGTTTCGATGTTGAACGGGAAGCCATGCGGCTACGCTTCCATCCGCATCCCCACTGGCTACTGCCGCAAACATCGGCCCCACATCCACTTCCTGCATCTTCACCTGAAAACCTTGATCCTCCAGAACTTTCTTCAGCACATGAGTACTAGCCACCTCAGAATCCCAGTTCACATAGGTCAGCGTCACACGATCCTTCTCCGGATCCTGGGGTGTATACAGTGTGAAAACCGCCAAAGCCGCAATAAGGAAAAGAACCAGCCAAATCCACCCACGCCGATTTCCTTTCCCCTTGTGACTTTTCGCTTTTTGACGTTCACGCCCCAAGCTCTGAGTGACACGGTCCAGTACGATCGCGATGATCACGATACAAAGGCCGCCTTCAAACCCTTTCCCCACTTCCAAGCGGGTGATGGACTGCAGAACCACTGTGCCCAATCCACCCGCCCCGATCATCGAGGCGATCACCACCATGGATAGTGAAAGCATAATCGTCTGGTTGATCCCCGCCATGATCGTGGGCTTGGCCAGCGGGAGTTGAACCTTGAACAATTTTTGGATCGACGTAGACCCAAACGCATCCGCAGCTTCGATCAGATCTGCCGACACCTGACGAATCCCAAGATTGGTCAGACGGATCGTTGGCGGCATGGAGAAAATAATTGAGGCAATGATACCGGGAACCGCCCCCAGGGAGAAAAAGAAGACTGCCGGAATCAGATAGACAAAAGCCGGCATCGTCTGCATGAAGTCCAACACCGGCGTGATCAGGTGTTGGGAAGACCGGCTACGGGAAGTCCAGATGCCGAGAGGCAACCCGATGATAATGGACAGCAATGTGGCAGTCAACACCATAGCGATCGTTTCAACGCTTGCCTCCCAATACCCCAGGTTGTCAATTAATAAACAACCGAAAAAAGTGAGCAATGCGATGGATAACCGACTCGCCCAAAAGACGAGCACCGTCAATACCAGGGCTGTAATCATCGACGGCAGGATCATCAACGCAGATTGGAAGAAAGACACCGTCGGTTCAATCAACTCAGTAATCATGGCAAACAATGGTGCCAAATGCACTTGGAGCCAGTCCACAATTTGATCGACCCATTTATCCATGGGAATTTTGGGAAAACTCATGATCCTTCACCCCGCTTTCGGCGAGAGTCGAGATCATCCATACTTCTCCCCGAAACCCACTTCACAGCCGACTCCGGAGAAGTGTCTGAACATCTGATGAGATCTTTCGCTGTAGTTACCTTCAAAAACAATCTCCTTTCGATGTCATTTTTTTCAATCTACTTGTGAAAACTCAACCATTGATAGTTTAACATAGATCGATTTGGTGATTTAAAGCATATCTAACAGATGGCGGTAAATCGGAAACTTATACTCTGACTTGCATGAGAGATGGACAAGCAGGGCTTTGAATTAACCTAAAGTGGATGACGGAAACGAAACGATCTTTTTCGTTCTTCCCATTGTCTCCATCGTAAAATATGGCTTGAGGGGACGGGGATGGTGGGCAATATATCATGGCGGTCAAGTCAACGAGATGAACTTAGACGAAGATCTAATCCATTGGGAATATATACGCAGTCAGGGCTGTTGATTAACCAGAAAATGGGCAGCGGAAGGGAGTCGTGTGCTGCC
>CAUGKZ010000071.1 GCA_959600065.1 uncultured Kroppenstedtia sp.
GACTGCGGTCAGCAAATAGATCCAGACCTGTCCTGGAGTCGCCGTGGGATCTATTACCGTGGAGGAATTTCCCTGTTTCCTAAGCAAAAACCGGATGTTCCGAGGATCCTCTCGATCCTCCTTGTCCCCGTCACCCAAACGATAGAGCACCAGATAGACGGTGTCCGCGGAATCATCTCTCCATTGGATCTGCACCCCATCGGAGACGCGTTGGACCGACTGAATGCGGGGGGCTGGCGGGGCAGGTGAGTCCAAGCGGGGAAGGGTTGGAATCAGGGCCGGATAGCGAAAGAAATCCGTTGCCAGTCGATCCCGAATCCCCAGAGGATTTCGCGATAAGTCGGAAATCGCGAAGAAGACACTCCCCTTCACCTCCGAATAGGGCTGGTTTCTGTTCAATTGATCTGTCATCTCCTCCGGGTTGTCCCAAGCCTCATGATCTTGTCCGATTTTGTAGACGGCATGACCGATATAAAGGTGAAGGGGATGCCCCTGAACTTCCCCGCTCCACCAATCCACCAGCTTTTCATAGGCCGCCGGAGGATACCCGATATGCCAGTATACTTGAGGAACCACATAATCCAGCCAACCTTGCCGAATCCAGGTGCGGGTATCTACATAAAGATCATCGAAGCTCTGCAATCCGGAGGTATCCGATCCCGTCGGATCTGTGGAACGATTGCGCCAGATGCCAAAGGGGCTGATTCCAAATTTCAATTTCGGTTTCAATTGCCGGATTCTCTTCGAGAGACCACTGATGAACCGATTCACATTTTCCCTTCGCCAATCTCCCTTGTCGGCAAACTGGTCCTGTCTATAGCGTCGGCAAGTCTCGTCGTCGGGAAAAGGTTCACCCTCCACCGGGTAAGGATAAAAATAATCATCCATGTGAACTGCATCGATTTCATACCGGTTGACCACTTCAAGTATGCTCTCCGTCACATGCTCCCTCACCTCAGGGATACCCGGATCGTAATACAACTGTCCACCATAAGTGACCACCCAGTCTGGATGACGGCGTGCCGGATGATCAGGAACCAGGGACTCCAGCCGAGCCTCCGAGCTGACGCGAAAAGGATTAAACCAGGCGTGAAATTCCAGATTGCGCCGATGAGCCTCTTCCAGCATAAAGGCGAGTGGATCATATCCAGGGTCTTTTCCTTGAGTGCCGGTCAAATACCGGGACCAGGGATTGATCTTACTGGGGTAAAAAGTATCCGCCATGGGTCGGACTTGGAGAATGACCGCATTCAGATTCATCCCCTGGATGAAGTCCAAAAGGTGCCTCCATTCTTCCTGTTGCTGAGTGATTGAAAGAGTGGGGGAAGAGGGCCAGTCGCGGTTTCCGACAGTGGCCACCCAGACGGCACGGAATTGTCGCTTATAGACCGGGGCGTGTGTCAACATGCACCCTCTCCTTACTTATAAATGATAAAACGTCGGGGATCCCCAGGGCCTTCATTTGATTCAAGCGGGCTTACACATGGGAACGCCGGGAGAAACCCCAACTTGCACCCTGACCCTTGACGTTCGTACTCGCAATTGACGCGTCCATCCCAGGCCCGGATCGATCACCAGTTTTTTCGCCGTTTGGCATCATCCCTTCTATCAATCTATGAAAGTAGAGGTGATTCGGTTGGACTTTGTAGCCCAATTCAGAGGATGGATCTACCATCTATTCCGCCAAAAAAGAGGCTACGGAAATTTTCCGTAGCCTCTCAACAGATCATCATTTGCCCTTAAAAGACGGTTCCCGCTTGGTAAAGAAAGCGGTCACTCCTTCGATGGCATCCTCGGTCCCGATGACAGACAGCATATTCTCCCGTTCGATGGATAATCCTTGGGACAAGTCTGCTTCCGATCCTCTGACCACAGCGTCCAGGATGCCCTTCATTGCGATCGGCGGACCGGCGGCCAGCTCTTTGGCCCATTGGAAGGCCTCTTCCCGCACCTGTTCTTGTGGTGCCGTCCGGTTGATACATCCATACTCGAGAGCGATCTGGGCGGAGATCCGACGGCCACTCAGCATCAGTTCCAGAGCTCGCCGGCGGCCGATCAACCGGGGAAGTCGCTGGGTTCCACCATACCCGGGGATGATGCCCAACCTCACCTCCGGCAGCCCTAATTCCGCCGTGTCAGCGGCGATCGTCAGATGGCAAGCCATCTGCAATTCATTTCCCCCACCGAGAGCTTTCCCGTTGAGACAGGCGAGTACGGGTTTGGGGAAGGCTTCGATCCGGTTGAACAGATCATGCATCCGTTTCAAAATCTTTTCCGCAGTTTCCCGATCTCCACCCATTTCCCCGAACTCAGCGACATCCGCACCGGCGGAGAACATCCGATCCCCTGCTCCGGTGATGAGAAGACAACCCACCGCTTCATCCGATTCCACCTGATCCAGAATCCCTTCCAATTCAAACAGCGTCCCTTGGCTTAACGTATTCATCGGGGGACGATCAATTGTGATCACCGCCACCCGCTCCCGAATCTCCCATTTGCAGTTCGGAGTTTCCATCATGATTCCTCCCGTTCCACGATCACCGCCAGAGCCATGCCAAATCCGATACATAGGGTAACCAGCCCGTAACGACCTTCCCGTCGCTCCAGCTCGTTGACCAAGGAAGCTGTCAGCCGGGCGCCGCTAGCACCGAGGGGATGGCCGAGGGCGATAGCTCCGCCATTGGGATTCACCTTCTCCGGATCGGGACCGATCTCCCGTTGCCAAGCCGATACCACGGAGGCAAAAGCCTCATTCACTTCAAACACATCGATCTCATCCAGAGACAACCCGGCTCGTTGCAACACCTGATGAGTGACCGGAATGATCCCCGTCAACATGATTTCCGGATCCACCCCCGCCGTCGCCGTCGCCACGACTCTCGCCCGGGGAGTCAATCCGAGAGAAGCCGCCTTTTTCCGGGAAGTAAGGAGAACAGCGGCTGCCCCGTCGCTAATTTGACTGGAGTTGCCCGCTGTCACTTTGCCATCTGGCCGGAAGGAGGGCTTCAACTCTGCCAACAAGTCCAAATTGGTATTGGGTCTCGGAGTCTCATCTGCCTCGAGGCGGATCGTTTCTCCCTCCAGGTTTTTCCCTTCGATCGGGACGATCTCCCGGTCAAAGCGCCCTTCTCTTTGAGCCTGCACTGCCCGCTCATGGCTTTGCAGAGAGAAGCGATCCAGTTCCTCTCTGGAAAGATCCCATCGATCTGCGATCAATTCTGCAGAAAGACCCTGAGGAATGATCCTATGTTGATTCAATAACAGGTCGCTGAATTGGCCTCCATCACTTCCCATGGGAACCCGGTTCATACTTTCCACGCCGGCTGCAATGACACAATCGGACATCCCCGCCATGATCGCGTGGGCCCCCTGAGCCAGGGTCTCCAGGCTGGATGCACACATCCGGTTGACGCTGACACCGCACACTTCCACGGGAAAGCCAGCGATCAACCCAGCCATACGGCCAATGTTGAGACCTTGTTCCCCGATCTGGGTGACACAGCCCATCTTGATATCTTCCACTTCGGAAGGATCCAGATCGTTTCGGCTGACCAACTCCTTGAGGAGAGAGGCAGCCATTTCATCCGGCCGTGTACCAGCAAGAGAACCCTTCTTCCGTCCGAAAGGGGTTCGGATCGCATCGATAATGACCGCATCCTGATCCCGCACATTTTTCATCCTTTCCACCTCACTCATAGCCCCGATGTCAAAAGGTGAACAAGTCGATTCCCCCCGCTACCGGCAAGCCGACTCCAGTGATATAGGAGGCCTGATCCGAAACGAGAAATGCGATAGCATGGGCGATATCCTCTGGTTCTCCAGGTCGTTTAAAGGCTGTCCGGGCAATCATTCGTTCACTCATCTTTGGATTGCTCATGCGGAAGGCTTCCGTATTGATAATTCCAGGAACAATGGCATTGACAGTGATATCATGCCTGGCCCCTTCCAAGGCTAATGACTTGGTCAATCCCAGTACACCGGCCTTGGTCGTGGAATAACTCGCCTGTCCAAATCCCCCTAAGGTACCCACGACAGAGGCCATATTGATGATTCGGCCCCATTTTTGCTCTTTCATATAGGGCCAAACTGCCTTCGAACAATTGTAAGCCCCTGTCAGGTTGACACGGAGATCACGCTCCCAGAAATCATCATTCTGATCTTCCAGGCGAGCCGTGTGATCCAATGTGCCGGCGTTGTTGATCAAAATATCAATCCGACCGAATTGGTCCTTTACTTGGGTCATGACTGATTGGACCTCTTCTCGATCCGTCACATCCATTCGAAACGCGGCGGACTCTCGACCCATCTCTCGGATTTTCTCCGCCGTGGATTGAGTGTACACCGCTTGTGACTGGGCCATCACTTGGGCGATGGGCCCCCACTTTTCTGAGGTTTGCTCCAGATTTTCATCCTCTTCGATTAAAATATCGGTGACCACCACATCCGCACCGGCTGCAGCCAGCGTCAAGGCGTCGGTCCTGCCCAATCCCCTGGATGCCCCGGTTACCAATGCCACCTTTCCTTCCAGCGGCAGACTCATATTTTCTCCTCCCCCGTTCGTTGTACAGCCGGTGAACACTCGTCACCCGGTACTTTCCAGTCCCTAGAAGTGTTGCGAAAAAACCGTTCACAGGAAGGGTTGGATTTCACATGGAACATCTTTGGCTCGTCAAAACTTTGACGCCGAAATGTGAACCCCCATCCCGACCGTCATCAAACGCAAAGTAGCACAATGCTGCTAAATGCCCCTTCAGGCAACCTTGATCTTTTTTTTAGTGGGGTGGGACAGGATGGTGAGGCGGCTCCGATCTCTTGCAAAGAGCGCAAAGGCTCCACCCTTCTATGATTTTCCACATCCCGAGAAGGCACTAGATCCATTTCCTTATTGACCAAAGACTGCATGTATTCAGATTTCAACATCCCTAGGAAAGGAGGGACCCGGCGGAACACCGGGCCATCCCATTCAGATATGTTCCTTGACGTCGTATTGACGCAGAATATTTTCCATTTTCATGGCCAACCCGATATTTCCTTTCACTTTCAGCCTTCCAGACATAAAGGCTGCGGTCCCGTTTAATTTCCCCAGCAGCATCTCCTTGAAATCAGACAACGCCATTTGTAGCGTGCAATCCGCCTCAGAGGGGGCTCCTTCCTTTACCTTTGCTTGGTTGTCAGCAAGATGAAGTTGATAACTGCCCCCATCTTCTCCAGAGATGTCAAATTGATAAACGTTATTCATTCCTTCGATTGGCTTCGGATTTTCATTCAGGGCCGTTTCGATTTTTTCCCAAGCTTCCTCCAGAGTGTAATCATCTATACTTTTAGCCATTTGGCATTCTCCTCTCTCTTGGATAGAAATAAACTGACTCAAAAACGAGGGGGGTGGAAGATCTCTTTCGCTACACCACCTCCTTAAAAACATTGGGGTCAGAGTGCCAGGATCGTCCATCCCCTCGTCATACCCGCACTCCGTGGGGTTCATAGAGATGGCGTGCCGTAATCAGATGCTGAACTTGATTGGTCCCCTCAAAGATGTCAAAGATCTTGGCATCCCGATAGAACTTCTCCACGATTTGTCCATCCAAACCGGCAGGACCCAACAGTTCCAAACATCCGGCACATACTTCCAGGGCAATTTTGCCGGAGTGGGCTTTACACATGGCTGCTTCCTTGGCATTGGACTGACCGATATCGGCTTTCCATGCCGCCTCCCAGGTGAGCAGACGGGCGGCCTCGATCTCCAGTTGCCCACGGGCCAACTTCTCGGAAGCCAAATGATACAGACGTCCATGCTTCGGATACTCTTTCCGTACCAGATCCCATGTATATTCAAAGGCGGCCCGGGCGATTCCGATGGCCATCGCGGCCACGATGGGCCGGGTATTGTCAAAGGTTTTCATCGCCACCCGAAACCCCGACGGTCCGGAACCTCGATTTTCATAGTAGGATTCGCCTCCAAGAAGATTCTCCTCCGGTACGAAACAATCCTCCAACAACAACTCCGCCGTCTCCGAGGCACGGATGCCCATTTTTTCAGCTAGACGGGTACAACGAAAACCAGGTGTGCCCTTTTCAACGACGAAGGCACGATGGCCGGCGCGTCCCAAGCTTCGGTCGATCGTGGCAAATACAACCACCCAGGAAGCCCGACTCCCATTGGTGATAAAGATTTTTTGTCCGTTGAGAATATACCCGCCGTTTGTTTTTTGGGCAGTGGTTCGGATTCCAGAGACATCGGATCCCGCCTCCGGCTCAGTCAATGCATAGGCACCCCACCGAGGCGGCTCATCCTTCGAAAAGATGGATAAAAAACGTTCCTTCTGCTCCGGTGTACCGCTGGACTGCACCGGCGGCCCTCCCAATCCCGGACCGGGAAGGGTCAATGCGATAGCTGGATCTCCCCACCCGAGCTCCTCTGTCGCGATCACCGCCAACCGGTTGGCCTGACGCTCCGACTTTTCCTTTTTGCCATTGCCATTCTTCTGCGAACTCTTTTGCTCTTCACCGAAGGAGGATGTATTCAACTGGATTCCCAGCTGATTGATCTTTTGCAGCCAATCATCCGGCACTCTTCCCATCTGGTCCGCTTCCAAGGAGATCGGACGCATTTCATTTTCGGCGAACCAGTGCACCACATCCTTCACTTGCTGTTGATGCGACGATAATTTGAAAGAAATCATCAGGCGTCCCTCCTTTAAACCCCGGTGGGTACGTGATCCTCTAGCAACTGCTCACCACAGCGGGCCATCAATTCACCCTCCCGGCCATATAGACTGACTTGCGCCTGGGCATCACGCATCCATTTTTCGACGGGAAACTCCTGCACGTATCCATGTCCCCCCAACAACTGCACTGCTGAATCGGTTACGAAGCGGAGAGATTGATGAACCCGGGACAAAACCCCGCCTGCAGCTCGCCTTCCCTCTGGTTTCCCGTCATCGATCTGCTCCGCCGTCTGCCACAGAAGATTTCGGGAAGTCTGTGTCTCGATCGCCATATCCGCAAGAGTGAAGGAGACTCCCTGAAATTTGGCAATCTCTTGGCCGAAAGCTTTCCGTTGTGCCGTGTATTCAGCGGTATAGGAGACAGCCGCCTCCATCAGACCCACCTCCTTGGCCGCTTCCAGCACGTCAATCCGTGCCTGAGCTTGTGACAAGAGCTCTCGGGCTTCACTTCCCTTGGCAATCACTTGCTCCGGAGAGATCCTCTCCTCTGCAAACCGCACACGTGCACAACCTGCCGCCAGCAATCCCAAACGATAGTCCCCTTCCACCACATGCCAGCGACTGTCCGCCTGGCGATCCAACCACAACAACAGGGTCTCTCCTCCAGCATCATTCACTGCCACAAGCAAATTTTCAGCAAATGCAGCCAATCGGATGGGCTGGGAAGTTCCCTTTAAAACAACTCCCTGCCCGTTGGATTCCGCCTGGACTCCTGACATCCCCTCTCCATCTGCAGCTTGGAGGAAGGCAACCGTATGCCCCTCCCCCTCCACAGCCGCCGCTTTATAGGATTGCAAAGCCGGGTGATTCGGAATCAGACGGATCAGAGAAGCACCGTCCCCGGTACCAGGCAATCCTTGTATCACCCCCAGATCCCCCTGACCGAGTGCTCCCCAGATTTGAGTCTGCGAGAGCAAGGACATCTCCAAACCGCCCCAACTTTCCGGCAGTT
>CAUGKZ010000072.1 GCA_959600065.1 uncultured Kroppenstedtia sp.
AACAGACTGAATGGGGGTAATGGAAATGACCGGTCCTCAAGACCAATTTAACCCGTTTGGTCCCAACTGGAACGATTTCAGAAAACATTTTGATCCATCTCAAAAGGGTATCCCGAACCAAGACTCATCATGGATAGAGGATTATGTAAAAGGGGTGTTATCTCAAGTTCTACCTGATGATACTATTCAAAACCATTCCATCCCGATCCGCTTGCGTCCGGATGTTATCGACACCCACCATTACATCATTGTACGGGCAAAAATTCCCGAACACGCAAACACAAGAAACCTGAAAGTATTCTTTAATACCGGCCAGGTGCGCTTATCCGGACTGACTGAGAAAGAAGAAGTAGTTTCACTCCCTTCTCCCGGCCGCTACAACGGCAGCAAGGCAATCTTCAAAGATGATATCCTGGAAATCAGGATTCCGAAAGAATTAAATGAACCCGATCGGGAAATTACGATACAATTTTTATAAACAGAAGTTCCGATCCGGACCGCAACAGACACAGTCAGCGGAATCCCGTTCACACGAACCACCATTCTTGCAAACTTCCTTTTTCCCCCCTCGAGACAAGCCCGAAGGCAAACTCCTATTTGGAGTCCTTTTGAGCGTTAAGTGAAATTGATCATTCAAAAACCAGGGGAGGTACGAACCGGATGTCTCCTACTTCCCTCCCGATCACTTGCCGCAACCAACCACACAGATTTTTCGACGACGACTCGATCGGTTTCCTGAATTGACAGGAAGACGATAAAGAAAAGAGAGAAGCAGCGGCTCACCACCGGCGCTTCTCTCTTTTCCAATGTTCACTTCTGGATCAATTCCAGCTCCACAGGGTGGAACTTGTCCACTTTTTCTCCTTTGGCGGCTTGGATGGCTACTTCGATTCCGGTCTTCCCGATTTCTTCTGGTTTCTGGGCGATAGTGGCTCCAAGATCCCCTTTTTTGACTGATTTGACCGCATCATCCGTGGCGTCAAATCCGACCACCACGATCTCTTTTTTGGCAGCCCGGATCGCTTGCTGGGCACCTAAAGCCATTTCGTCATTATGGGCGAAGACGGCATCGATCTCCGGATGGCTCTGAAGGATATTCTCCATCACCGTCAGCCCTTTGTCCCGGTTGAAGTTGGCCGGTTGGGAGGCGACCACTTTCACATCCTTCTCATCATCTACCGCCTGGTGGAAACCCTTGCCCCGGTCACGGGCGGCGGAGGTTCCCGGAATCCCTTCCAATTCAACGATGTTGCCTTTGTTTTTCAGCTGTTCCAGAATGAACTCCCCAGCTGTCTTTCCGCCGGCTACGTTATCCGAGGCGACATGAGCGACAACCTCGCCCCCTTCGGATTCCCGGTCGACGGTGATGACGGGGATCTTCGCATCATTGGCGGATTCAACAGCGGTGGAGACAGCTTTGCTGTCTGTCGGGTTGATCAACAGGATGTCCACATTTTTCTGGATCAGATCTTCTACATCGTTCAGCTGTTTGGCGTTATCGTCCTGGGCATCCGCCACAATCAACTCAGCACCCGCTTTTTTGGCGGATTTCTCCGCCCCTTCCTTCAAAGAGACGAAGAAGGGGTTGTTGAGGGTGGAGACGGACAGACCGATCTTCACCTTGTCACCGGCGGCTTCCTTCTCCTCTTTTTCTAGGCTCGATTCGCTGGAACAACCAGCCAGGATACCGACAACCAGCACCACAGCCAACAACAGAGTCCAGGTCTTTTTCACTTCGGGTCCCTCCTCAAAAATTTTTATACAAAAGTCCCATGGATCGGGTTCAGGATTTCTTGGATCGATCCAGTAGCACCGCCAGCAGGATCACTCCACCCTTCACCACTTGTTGGTAGAAGGAGGAGACGTTGAGCAGGTTGAGTCCGTTGTCCAGCACTCCGATGATCATGGCACCGATCAATGTACCAACGATCCAGCCCCGGCCTCCAGACAGGCTCGTCCCGCCGATGACCACAGCGGCGATGGCATCCAGTTCATAACTCGCCCCAGCTGTCGGCTGGGCGGAGTTGAGACGGGCAGTCAAGATAATACCCGCCAAGGAAGCGAACAGACCACTGATCGCATACACCCATACCTTCACCCGGTGGGTCCGGACACCCGAGAGCATCGTCGCTTCCTCATTGCCCCCGATAGCATAGACATGACGGCCGAAGGTGGTATTTTTTAGGACAAAGTAAAGGATAAAGAAGGAAATCAGCATCCAGATCACCGGGATCGGAATCTCCAGGAAATATCCCTTGCCCAGCATGGAAAAGAGTTCATTCTCATAAGCGATGGGACGCCCTTCGGTATACACCAGGGTTAGCCCACGGAAAATAGTCATCGTCGCCAGAGTGGCGATAAAAGGAGCCACTCGCCCTCGGGTCACCAATACTCCGTTGATCGTTCCCATCAGCGTGCCTGCCACTAACCCGGTCAGGATCGCCAGAAAAGGATCCATCCCGGAGGCCAACATCCCTGCACTAAAAGCTCCAGACAGAGCCAGGATGGAACCGACGGAAAGATCAATTCCCCCGGTTAGGATGACAAAGGTCATCCCAAAGGCCAGCAAGGCGTTGATGGAGATCTGCCTGAGCACATTGAAGATATTGGTCATGGTCAAAAAGTCCTGGCTGATCAGCGACAATACGACCACGATCACCCCTAGACCTAAGAGGGGACCGATTTTCTGCACCCAACCTACTCGCATCGCGGAGCTTTTCAACGGGGTTTGCATCACACTTCACCTCCCGAGGCGGCTCGCATCACTTTCTCCTGTGTCGCCTCACCTTTTGCAAAGCGGCCGGTGATCCGCCCTTCGTGCATCACCAGCACCCGATCGCTCATCCCCAACACTTCCGGCAGATCCGAGGAAATGAGCAGGATTGCCAACCCTTCCTGGGCCAATCGGTCGATCAAGCGGTAGATTTCCTCCTTGGCCCCGATATCCACACCCCGGGTGGGTTCATCCAAAATTAGCACCCGGGGAGAAGTAGCCAACCACTTGCCGATCACCACTTTTTGCTGATTTCCTCCGCTTAAGGTACGAACCTCCTGTTCCGAACCGGAAGCCTTGACGGACAGGGTGTCCACGGTCTCTGCAGTCAGACGAGCCTCTTGCTTCCCGTGAATCACGCCCCAGGAGGAGAGAGAAGAAAGGCTGGGCAGAGACAGATTTTCCCTGACAGAGAGGGGAAGTACCAACCCCTCCTGCTTGCGATCTTCTGTAACATAGGCGAGGCCGTGTCGAATGGCATCTTCCGGACGTCGGATTCGAACCTCTTGCCCATCGATCCGGAGGGTTCCACCCTCCGCTTTTCTGACCCCGAAAAGAAGATCCGCCGTTTCCGTTCGACCGGCTCCCATCAACCCCGCCAGTCCCACGATCTCCCCTTGACAGATGGAGAAAGAGATGTCCTCCACCTCTCCCTTACGGGTCAATCCCTCGACAGAGAACCGTTCTTCTCCGGGGGGGACAGGATGGCGAGGATAACGGTTCTGGATCTCCCGGCCCACCATCATCTGGACCAGTTCATCCATGTTCGTCTCCCTGCTGACCCGAGTTCCCACCGTTTCCCCGTCTCGCATCACTGTGATTCGGTCACAGATTTCAAAGATTTCCTCCATCCGGTGGGAGATGTAGATCATCCCCACTCCCTGTTTTTTCAGGGAACGAATCACATCAAACAAGGACTCGATCTCCCGGTTGGTCAGTGCCGCTGTCGGCTCATCCAGCACCAGGATCTTGGCCTCCAGGGAAAGCGCCTTGGCGATCTCCACCATTTGTTGCTGACCGACGGAGAGATCTCCGGTTTTTACTGAAGGATGGAGATCCATTCCCAAGCGTTCCAGCCACTTTTTCGCCTCAGCTTCCATTCGACGCCAGCGAATCCAGCCCGTTCGCCCCCAGACAAATTCCCGGCCAAGAAAGAGATTCTCCATCACCGAGAGGTGGGGCACCAGGTTGAGCTCCTGATGGATCATGGCGATACCCAATTCCGTCGCCTCCCGGGGTGTGGAGATGTTCCGTTCCTCACCGGCGATGGCCACCTGGCCTCCCTCTCTGGGGTAGATCCCCCCGAGAATCTTCATCAGCGTGGATTTGCCGGCTCCGTTTTCCCCCATGAGGGCGTGGACTTCTCCTTTTTCCAGGGAGAAGCCTGCATTTATCAACACTTGGACACCGGAGAAAGATTTTTGAATTTGAGTCATTTCTAAGAGTGGTTTGGCCATGATTTCACCTTCTTTCAGAACAGGACACCAGCCTGCAAGACCAGATTGGCATAGGGCGTGCATTCCCCGGTGCGGATCACCGCTTTTGCCTTCCGGGTTAGCTCTTTCAGCTCTTCATGAGAGATCGTCTCCCATGGGATTCCCGGAAGTGCCTCTATCCACTGTTGATGGAGAGAGGGGCTTACCTCTGTCGTCTCCTGGGCCAGAATCGCTTTTTCCACCGTCATTTCCGACAATACCGCCTCCAGTGTCTCCCACAGGCCTGGAGTGCCTGGACGTACTGCCAGATCGATTCGCTCCGTCTCCGCCGGGATCGGCAGGCCAGCATCCGCAATCACAATGAGATCCGTATGACCCAGTTCACTGATCACTCTGGACAGGTGACTGTTGAGTAGCATCGTCTTTTTCAATAGTCGACCTTCCTTTCCCTTCCATGAAAAACTTCCACTTCCTGTCGCGTCGGCATGCCGTCCTGGGCTCCCAGTCGGGTGACAGCCAAAGCGGCCACCTGGCCTGCGAAGTCGACAGCTTCTGTGAGGCCCTCTCCCTCAGCGAGAGCGCAGGCGAGCCCCGCGTTAAAGGCATCCCCTGCCCCGGTGGAATCCACCACGTCCACAGGATGGGCCCCCACTTGCTGGAACCCCTCTGCCGACAGGAGGGCCGCCCCCTGCTCCCCCAGTGTGGTCACCACACAGCCCACCCCCTGTTCCAACAGCACCTGCATCGCTGCTTCTAAATTTTCTTCCCCCGCTGGATGCGCAGAGAGAAGCTCCAACTCAGTACGGTTGGGGGTGATCACATCTGTCAGCTGATACAGCTCTGGGGGCAACTCCTGGGCGGGGGCGGGATTCAGCACCACCGTTTTCCCCAGTTCTTTGGCAATCCGGGCCGCCGTGATCACCGTCTCCAGTGGAATCTCCAACTGTAACAGCACCACATCCACGCTGGCGATTCGCTCTCGATTGGCCTCCACATCACTGGGGAGGCAGTGGTTGTTGGCTCCCTGGACCACGATAATCCGGTTGTCCCCACCAGAGAGCAGGATCGATGCCACACCGGTAGGAGTGATGGAAACGGTTTTCACCGCCGTCGTTTCCACTCCGCTCTTTTGCAAAGATTCCAACAGAGACTGGCCAAAGGGATCCCCTCCTACGGAACCGATCATCTGAGTGCGGACTCCCAGCCGGGCTGCGGCTACAGCTTGGTTGGCTCCCTTGCCGCCGGGAATAAAGTGGACTTCCTCTCCCAACACCGTCTCTCCGATCTGCGGCAGTCGCCGGGTCTGAACCACCACGTCCATGTTCAAACTGCCGATCACCGCCACACGAGCCGATCTCTCTTTCAATTCCTTCGCCTCCTCGTCGAATCCCGCTGAATCAGATGAGTATCCAGCTCCAGGTCCACCATCTGATCCGTTTTCTCTTGTACCCGGTCGATCAAGTGCAGAGCCGCCCGCGCTCCGATCTCATAGATAGGCTGGGCCACCGTGGTCAACTCCGGTTCGGTCCACTCCCCGGCGCCCACCCCGTCGAATCCGCACAGGGAAATCTCTTCCGGCACCTTCACACCCATTCGATGCAATGCTTTGAGCGCACCCACCGCCATCAGATCATTGCCAGCGAAAATTCCATCGAGATCGGGATGGAATTCCAGCAAGGCTTGAATGGCCCCCTTACCCCCGGCAATAGAAAAGTGACCGGGCACGATCAGGGATTCTTCAAACCACGCACGTCCTTCCACCATCTCCCGGTATCCTTTCAACCGTTCCTCAGCCGTGATCAATTCCTGCGGGCCGGCGATATGGGCAATCTTGCGACATCCCGCATCCAGCAGATGCTGAACCGCCAGCTTCGCTCCCTCGGCATTTTTCGAACGGATCACGGAACAACCACCTTGACCTGGAGCCCGGTCCAATACCACCAAGGGGATGTGGTGACGGACCATATACTTCAGATCCTCTTCACTCAGGGTGCTGGAAGCGAAAATGATCCCGTCGATATATTTTTGGTGGAGCACTTGTATATAAGATTTCTCCCGGACATCCAAATCATCGGAATTGCAGATAATAACTGTGAATTCCCGGGATCGAGCCGTATCTTCCACCGCCCGTGCCAATTCCGAAAAAAAAGGGTTCATAATATCCGGCAGGATCATGGCAATCGTTCCTGTTTTCCGGCTGGTCAAACTGCGGGCCACGGAGTTCGGGCGGTAGTCTAACTCCCGGATCACCTCCCGCACCCGAGCCTCCGTCTCCAGGTTCACATACCCTTTTTTGTTCAAAACCCGGGACACCGTCGCTACGGAAACCCCGGCCTCTCTGGCCACATCTCGGATCGTTGTCATACGCTGAATTCACTCCCTGTGTAACCGGTTACACACAAAAAGAAAAAAAGAGAAGGCCAGTCATTCTGTAACCGGTTACACACAGATTATACCTTCTGCAAATAGCGTGTCAAGCTCCAATAGATAGAAATTTGAACCCAATGTGAAGTCCTGCGGAGCATGCAATTACGGTTTTAATAGAAAAGCACCACGGGTTTTCCATGGTGCTTCTGCGTCAAACTTGAGAGGGTTTCTCCGGCCGATCTTTACAAAAGTGACACATCGGATCTGAACAAGCTTCTTCCAACCATTCATCACACACAGGACAAAACATAGCGTCAACATCCTCATTGAATCCTACTCTACCATGACATACTGGACATCGCTCCACTGAATAACCACCTTTTATCACAGCTGAGGAACCCGGTATTTTAAAGTTTAAACAGAGGTCGATCAATTTCCTGTCTCTTACAGGAGAAGCTCATTTCATAATCCTGCGGAGTACTTTCAATCCGTTTTTACTGGAGGGATAGCGAAAGGGAAGATCAAACTTTTGCGTCTGTTTGAGGACGCTCTTCTGGTGAGAGAAACAGTCAAAGCTGTGTTTGCCATGATAGTTTCCGAGCCCGCTGTTGCCCACACCGCCGAAGGGGAGATGGGGAGTGGCCAAGTGCATGATGGTGTCATTGATACATCCGCCACCGAAGGAGATGGAGCGCAGGATCTTCTCCTGTTTTCCACGGTTGTTGGAAAAATAATAGAGAGCCAGCGGTTTGGGCTGCGCCGTCACCTGTTCCACCACTTGGGAGAGATCCCGAAAAGTCAGGATGGGCAGGATCGGGCCGAAAATTTCATCTTCCATCACCGATTGTCCCCATGTGACGCCCTCTAGCAAGGTGGGAGCGATCTTCAGCTGTTCCGGATCCGTCTCCCCGCCGAGGATGGCAGTTCCTTCTTGAAGATAGGCGTTGAGGCGGTTAAAGTGCTTCTCATTCACTATTCGGGTGTAATCGGGATTTTGTAGGGGAGTCTCCCCGTAAAACTGCCGGATCGCCTTCCCCAGCTGCTGGATCAGCTCTTCTTTTCTCTCT
>CAUGKZ010000073.1 GCA_959600065.1 uncultured Kroppenstedtia sp.
AAAAAGAGACCGGTCAGCCTCAGCTGACCGGTCTCTTGGTTGTTTAAGCATCTAGACCGACGGCGTCGGTGATGGAAGTCAGACCATCTTGTTCCAGAAGTTGAAGTAACTCCAGGTTGATGGCACGGGCAATAGAAGGGCCTCGGTAAATCATGCCGGTATATACTTGAATCAATGAGGCGCCTGCCCGGATCGCCTGGTATGCGTCTTTTCCGTCAAAGATTCCTCCTACCCCGATAATGGGGAGCTTCCCTTCGCTGACCCGATGGATCTGTCGGATCCATTGGAGGGCGCGGGGTTGAAGCGGCCGTCCGCTCAAACCTCCGGACTCGGTGCGGTGGAGACTTTTCAGCCCTTCCCGGGTCAAAGAGGTGTTCACCGCGATCAAGCCATCGATTCCCTGTTCCAAACCGATCCGGACTGCCTCTGACAACGCATCCTGACTTAAATCGGGTGCCAGCTTGACGAACAGAGGACGGATCTCCCCGGTTTCTTCCCGCAACTCCTCTCGCTCCTCGATCAGAACAGACAACAATTTCGCCAGGGAGTCCGCTTGTTGCAAATCTCGCAGTCCTTGGGTGTTGGGGGAGCTGATATTGATGACAAAGTAATCCCCATGCCGATACATAGCCCGCAAGCCCGTACGGTAGTCACCCGCCGCCTCCTCCCCCGGAGTCTTCCGATTCTTCCCCAGATTGATCCCGATAGGGATGGCAGGGCGGGGGAGAGTGGCCAGGGAGGTGGATGCCTGGATGATGCCTCTGTTGTTGAAGCCCATCCGGTTGATCAGCGCCTCATCTTCGGGAAGCCGGTATAGTCGGGGGCGAGGATTCCCCGGTTGAGGCTTGGGAGTGAGGGTCCCCACTTCCACGAACCCGAAGCCCATAGCCGCCAGAGCCGGGTAGACATGAGCGTTTTTGTCAAATCCCGCCGCCAATCCCACCGGATTGGGAAATTGGAGTTGGTTGCATTGAACCGTCAATCGTGGATCCCGGACAGCCATATTCCGTTCCAAGACCCATAGCAGGCCGGGAAGGTTTTGTGCAGTCCGGAGACCGCGAAGGGCCCACTCGTGGGCTTGTTCTGGATCCATTCGGAATAATAGGTTGCGTATGAAAGAATACACGTTGTTGGAGTCCTTTCCTCAGCTTCTTCACGTAGCATATCATAACTTCCGGAAGTTGTGTTATCTAGAAGGAAACCTTGCCGATGAGCGGAGGAGATCAGCGCACAAGATCTCCAGGATGATGCCTCATTATTTTCCATTAGGAGGGGAAGGGTCGGATCTGATTCTTAGGATGATATGATGCGACCCCGTTGTTTATTGTATCTGAACAACAGAGATGGATCATGGAATCTCCTTCAATCCTCCTCGTTACGGGAAGTATAATGAACGGCAGAGAGAAAGGAGGAAGTCCAGATGATACTACCCTTTGCCACTCAAAACCAAGGAAAACTGACGGAAGCGAGACAGGTGCTTGAGCCCATGGGAATCCAGGTAGATCCTTTGCCGTTGGATTTGGCAGAACCGGATTTCGGTTCAGTGGAGGAAGTGACCCGAGAGAAACTTCGGCAAGTCCAGGCCATGGGTTATCAACGGGGGATGGTGGATGATGCCGGGATCTTTTTCAATGCTTATGACGGGTTTCCCGGAATCCTCAGTAAGCGGGTGTTTCAGCGCATTGGGTACAAGGGAGTGATGAGGCTCTTAGAGGGAGAAAGCCGGGAAGCCTGGTTTGAAGGGGCAGTAGCTGTGCTGTGGGACGGGGAGACGGCGATCTTCTCCGGAAAAACTCCGGGACATCTATTGAAGGCGGATCCTGCAGATCTTTCGCCGGAACCGGATTTTCCTTTCAATCCGATTTTTATCCCTCGAGGAGATGAGCGAACCCTGTCGCAAATGAGCCCACAGGAACGAAAGAAGTACTCCTACCGAAGAAAAGCGCTGGAGGAATTGGCGAGTTGGCTGAAGCAACGATTTGACATTGACGGGTGTTTCTCCCGGTGTTAAACTAGCAGAAATTATGTTGATACTTTAGTTTGCTAATGAATTAAAGTATCTGTGGGAGTGGACAGTGGATGCCCAAACCGCGCCAATTTGAAAAACCCATGGGGGTGCGTGATTTCCCACCTGAATTTGTCTCCGGAAAAAGGTGGGTGGAAAAGCAGGTGGAGGACCGTTTCTCTGCCTGGGGATATCGGGAAGTGATGACACCGACCCTAGAGTATTTTGACACTGTCGGGATGGCCAGCGCCATCGCAGAGCAGAAGTTGTTCAAGCTCTTAGACAGTCAAGGGCAGACGCTGGTCCTGCGACCGGATCAGACGGCACCGATCGCCCGCGTCGTTTCCTCTGTGCTGAGAGAGGAGCCATTGCCGATTCGGCTCTCCTATCATGCCGGTGTCTATCGCTCTCAGGAATGGGAAGCAGGGCGCAACGCCGAGTTTTTTCAGTCCGGGGTGGAGTTGGTGGGGGACAGCTCCCCAGAGGCTGACGCAGAAGTAATCGCCCTGGCGGTGGAGTGTCTGCAAGCTTGCGGTGTCGAGAATATTCAGGTGTCCCTGGGGCATATCGGTTTGTTGGATGCCCGATTACTGGAGGAGTTGGGGGAGCCGGAGATGATGGCGGATTTGAAAAAAAGTCTGGGCCGTCGCAATCTGGTCCAATTTCGGGAAAAAGTTCGAACATCGGAATTGTCGACGTGTAGGCAACAACGCCTCCTCGCTCTGCTGTCCCTCCGGGGAGAACGAGAGGTGTTACAGCGATTGCAGCGGGAGAGTCAGGGAACAGAGTCGGCGGCTGCGATCGCCCACCTGGAAGCGATGTGGGATGCCCTGGAGGATTGGGGGGTTGCCTCTCATGTGATGTTCGATCTGAGTCTGACGGGAAGCCTCGATTATTATACCGGGATGTATTTTGAAGGATATGGAGCAGACGGGTCTTACCTCTTGTCTGGGGGGCGTTATGATCGGTTGATGGCTCTGTTCGGTCGACCGGCTCCAGCGCGAGGATTCGCATTGAAGACGGATCGGTTGGTGATGGCTTGTCCCCCAAGGCCCGACTCACGGGAGGCGGTTGCCCTGGTCTGTCCCCGCCGATTGCATCGGGAAGCTTGCCAGCAGGCACAGGAATTGCGTAGACAGGGACATCGGGTCACCCTCTTGATTGCGGAATCCGGTTTTTCTCCGGAGAAGCGGGCCGGGTTTGATCAGGTCGTGGAGGTGAGAGAAGAGGATGGGGATGGATGAAAGACTGACTGTGGCGATGCCTAAGGGGAGGATCTTCAGCGATGCGCTGGACTTATTAAAAGAAGCAGGCCTAAAACTGCCCCGAGAATTGGCGCAGGATTCCCGGAAGTTGAGGGTGGAAGCGCCGGTAGAGGACCTTTCTTTTCTGTTAGTGAAGCCGGTGGATGTGCCTACTTGTGTGGAACATGGAGTGGCAGACTTAGGCGTGGTAGGAAAGGATGTACTCATGGAAGAGGAAAGGGATGTCTATGAGTTGTTGGATCTGCAAATCAGTCCCTGTCGGCTCTCCCTAGCGGGAAAGCCGGATTGGCAACCGGTTTTAAACCCTAAGGTGGCCACCAAATATCCCCGGATCGCCAATCGCTGGTTCCGGGAACAGGGACAGCAGGTGGAAGTGATCTGTCTGAACGGTTCCGTGGAGCTGGCACCTTTGACGGGTCTGGCTGACCGGATTGTGGATATCGTCTCCACGGGGCAAACCTTGCAGGAGAATGGACTGGTGGAATTACAGGAGATCACCCGGGTCACCTCTCGCCTGATTGCCAATCGGGCCAGCTACCGTCTGAAAAGCCGACGAATCGATAAGTTGTCTGAGCGATTGGCCCGGGTGGTTACGGGAGAGGGGGTTCTGCGATGATCCCGGTGGTCCGTCCGGAGCAATTGTCTACGCGCCGGAAAGTGGAGGATGGGGAAGCGTATCAGGAAAAAACCGTCCGGGAAATCTTGTCCGCAGTCCGAACTGAAGGGGATGTCGCCCTCCTGCGAGTTACCCGGGAATTGGACGGAGCGGATCTGGATAGCTTGGAGGTGGAAAAGTCCGAGTTTGAAGAAGCTTATCGACAGGTGGAGCAAACCTTTGTTCATTCCTTGCGGCAGGCGGCGCAAAGGATCCGTCGCTATCATGAGGGGCAGAAACGTCGTTCTTGGATGGAAACCGAGACAGACGGGACGGTTTTGGGTCAGTTGATCCGTCCCTTGGCTCGGGTGGGAGTCTATGTGCCTGGGGGACGGGCGGCTTATCCCTCCAGTGTGCTGATGAATGTAATCCCCGCTTCAGTGGCAGGTGTGGAGGAGGTAGTGATGGTCACCCCGCCTCGGCCAGGGGGAGATGTCCATGCTGCCACCCTGGTGGCGGCCCAGGAAGCGGGAGTGGATCGAGTGTTGAAGGTGGGCGGTGCTCAGGCGGTGGCGGCTCTCGCTTGGGGCACGGAGTCCGTTCCGGCAGTGGATAAAATCGTCGGACCGGGAAATATCTATGTCGCTTTGGCCAAACGATGGGTTTATGGACAGGTGGATATCGACATGGTGGCAGGACCCAGCGAGATTGTGGTGGTGGCTGATGAAAGTGCCGATCCCGCCTATGTGGCGGCAGACCTCCTATCCCAGGCGGAACACGATCCGATGGCTTCTCCTGTCCTACTCACCCCTTCTTCACCTCTGGCGGAATCGGTGGCACTGGAATTGGAACAACAGTGTGATCGACTGGAGCGCAAGGGGATCGCCAGCCAATCGATCCGAGAGCAGGGAGCCATCTGTCTGACCGAGGATCTCGATGAGGCGCTGGAAGTGGCCAACCGATTGGCTCCGGAGCATCTGGAATTGATGGTGGTAGATCCTTGGAGTTGGGTGGGCCGGGTGAAAAACGCCGGGGCTCTGTTTTTGGGGCCTTGGAGTCCAGAACCGGTGGGGGATTATTTCGCCGGACCCAATCATATTCTTCCCACGAACGGCACAGCACGCTTTTTTTCACCACTGGGGGTGGATGATTTTCTGAAAAAGACCAGCCTGATATCCTACAGCCGGGAAGCTTTGGCGCGGGATGCGGAACATGTGATCACGCTGGCGGAAGCCGAAGGGTTGACGGCCCATGCTGCATCGATTCGCACCCGCATGATAAAGGGGGAGGAGAATGGGTAACCGATCTGCGGAGATCTACAGGGAGACAGGGGAGACAAGGATCCGGGTCCGTATAGATCTGGATGGGACCGGAAAAGCACATTTACAAACCGGCGTCCCATTTTTGGAGCATATGCTGGAGCTATTTTGCAAACACGGTTTGTTTGACCTGTGGGTGGAAGCCGATGGGGATTTGGAAGTGGATGACCATCATACAGTGGAGGATATCGCCATCTGTCTCGGCCAAGCCATCCGAGAAGCGTTGGGGGATAAGACCGGGATTCGCCGTTATGGTCAGGCCTGGATTCCCATGGATGAATCCCTGGGGCAAGTGGTGTTGGATCTGTCCAACCGTCCTCACTTGGAGTTTCGCGCCGATTTTCCCGCGCAGCGGGTGGGCCGTTTTGATACGGAACTGGTACATGAGTTTTTTTGGAAACTGGCCTTGGAGGCTCGCATGAATCTCCATTTGATTCTTCACTATGGGGGGAATACCCACCATCGGATCGAGACTCTGTTCAAAGCTTTGGGAAGGGCGTTGGATGAAGCGGTAGCTGTCGATCTCCGCGTTACCACCGTTCCTTCCTCCAAAGGGGTGTTGTAAAGTGATCGCCATCATCGATTACGGAATGGGTAATCTATACAGTCTCAGCCGGGCCCTGGACCCGATGGGAAGTTCGGTCCAAGTTATCTCCGATCCACAGGAGATTCAACAGGCAGATGGAGTGATTCTGCCAGGAATAGGAGCCTTTGGAAGTGGGATGAAGGCTTTGAAAGAGCAGGGATGGGTGGATGTGATCAAGGAAGTCGCCTTGAAAAGGGAGACACCCCTTCTCGGGATCTGTCTGGGAATGCAGTTGCTGTTTAGCGGAAGTGAGGAGCATGGGTACCATCAGGGTCTCAATCTGTTTGCCGGGCATGCGGTTCGCTTTAAAGAGGATCAGCAGATTCCTCACATGGGTTGGAACGGACTTCGTTTCAAGGGGCCTCATCGGCTGTTACAGGGAGTGGGAGAAGGAAGGGTATACTTTGCTCACTCCTATCATGTGCTCGCCGACAATCCCGAGGATGTTCTGGCTGTGACCAATTATGGCGGGCCCGTCACGGCTATCGTGGGCAGAAACAACCTCTTCGGGATGCAGTTTCATCCGGGAAAAAGCGGAGAGACAGGTCGCCGGCTATTGGAGCGCTTCGTTGCTCTCTGTGAAGAAAGGGTGACGGTGGGATGAGTTTTACGTTGTATCCGGCCATCGACCTCAGAGGGGGACGTTGCGTCCGCCTGGTTCAGGGGGATTTTGCGCGGGAGACAGTCTATGGAGAGGATCCGGTTCAGATCGCCTGCCGTTGGGAAAAAGAGGGAGCCCGCTGGTTGCATGTGGTGGACTTGGACGCGGCCAAAACTGGAGACCTTGTCAATCTGTCGGCGGTACAAGAAATCCTCCATGGGGTGAGCATCCCGGTACAGGTCGGGGGTGGCGTCCGGGATCTGAAGCGATTGGAGAAGCTTCTCTCCTTGGGGGTTTCCCGGGTGGTGATCGGTTCAGCAGCTATCGATGATCCCCTTCTTGTCAAGGAAGCCCTTCGCCATTATGGAGACCGGCTCGCCCTCAGTTTGGACGCCAGGGAGGGCAAGGTGGCCACCCATGGTTGGCTGGAAACCTCAGAAAACCGGGTGGAGGACCTGGGCTGTGAGATGGCGGATCACGGTGCGGAAACCTTTATCTTCACCGATATTTCCCGGGATGGGACACGGACCGGCCCCAATATCGCTGGGGTCCGTGCTCTGGCAGAGGCAACGGGAAAAGAGGTGATCGCCTCCGGCGGGGTGGGTCATCTAGATCATCTGACTGCCTTGGCACGATTGGCACCGCTAGGTGTGAAAGGATCTATCCTGGGGAAATCTCTCTATACCGGGGATGTCGATCTGCAAGCCGGGTTGTTGGCGGTAACGGAGGGGGGCCGATGATTACGAAACGGGTGATCCCTTGTCTGGATGTCCAGGATGGACGGGTGGTGAAGGGAATCTCCTTCGCTCACATGCGAGACGCCGGAGATCCGGTGGAATTGGCAGCCCTTTACGATCAGACAGGTGCCGATGAACTGGTCTTCCTCGATATTTCTGCCACTGTCGAAGGGCGAAAAACGATGGTGAAGGTAGTCCAGGAGGCCGCTGGGGTGTTGAATATCCCCTTTACCGTCGGAGGCGGGATTCATTCCACTGCGGATATGCTCACTCTGATCCAGGCCGGGGCAGACAAAATTTCTATCAACACCGCCGCCGTCAAAAAACCGGATCTGATCGACCGGGGCGCCCGCCAGTTTGGAAGTCAGTGTATCGTTGTCGCGATCGACGCCTGTTATGATCCGCAGAAGAAAGACTGGTGGGTCTATACCCACGGTGGCCGCAAACCCACAGAGAGACGAGTGGTGGACTGGGCCCGAGAGGTAGCGGAACGGGGAGCAGGGGAGATCCTGCTGACCAGCATGGACCGAG
>CAUGKZ010000074.1 GCA_959600065.1 uncultured Kroppenstedtia sp.
ATTTATCAGTTCCTCTTATTCTGAGTTTGAAGGATTTCCACCTCCATTAACGAATGGCGGGTTAAACGAACATGGAGTGGCGGGACGGGATATTTGGTCCGATTCTCGCCAGGAATTGGTGGATATGACGCCAACACCCCAACGCGGGCCGAACTATAGCGATCTCGCACGGATCGCCATGCAACGGGCCAGGACAGCTCGTGAAGCTGTAGAAATCATCGGCGATCTCATCAATCAGTACGGGGAATCCACGTACGGGGGAAATTCTCACCTCTTTGCAGATCAGAACGAAGGGTGGGTGATGATTGAATACGCCGGGGGTCAAGGATTATGGGCCGCCGAACGGTTAGGACCCGATGAAGTACGTGTGTCTTATCCAGGATATATCCATAACTTCCCCGTCGATTTTAAACATAATGAAAACTTCATGGGCTCCGACAACATTGTTGAATTTGCGAGAGAGAAAGGTTGGTGGGATCCACACCGGGATCACCCCGATTATTTGAATCTACAAAAAGTCTACGGAACCCCGTTTCCCGGAGAAGGCGTCAGTCAAGAAGAAGACCCCTTTACAGCCATGCGCGTACCCCCGGAACGTGAACAAGAGCTGGCTACACTGATTCCAGTTCGTCTGGAAGATATGCTGGCACTGGTACGTGATCCCCGCTGGTCCAATGATCATTCCGGTTATGGGCAGGTAGCTCATATTCGTCCTCACGTACATCGTCAGTTACAGACTCTATGGATTGCCGTCACCGCAGCGGTGACCACCCCATATGTTCCGGTTCCTATTGCGACGGACCCGCTGGCGGTTCCCCCGGAATTTGTTCAACATCGGTATATGACAAAGTATTCGGATTCGGAATATCTAAGTGCAGATTATGCACCTCAAGAGGCCACAAGATATGCAACACGTGAATTTAAACGATTGCTGTATTTTACGAGCGAACATCCTGAGTACTTCTTACATCCGGTTACGGGGAAAATCGAAAAGTTGGAGCAAAAAATGCTAGAGGAACATCGAGAACTGGAAGCAAGAGTTCTCCAACTCCTGGCCTGCCACAGACAGGAGGATGCGCAGCAATTAATCAATGGGAAAGTACAAAAGTGGTTTTTAAAAAGTCTTCGTCTGGGGATGAAATTGACAGATGAGGTTGAGTCTGAAATACGGAAGCGGTTTGGCATTCGGATGCCTAAAGACACGGCACCCCTGGGTGAGACCACTCCTCCTTGGAGCCAGTCGATGGTACAGGAATCAAATGAGGACATGGTCACTTGCTACGATCCCAGGTTGGATGAGTATCCTCGTAGGTTTGGAATTTACAGCAAAAAATAAACACTTCCTTGGCCACGGGAAGTGTTTAGGGGTGGCAGGTCGTTCAACAATGGGCAAAATCTATTCTTCCTTTACGAAGCAGGCCAGCAATCCTAACTTTTCCTGCAAGCGACGGAGCTCTAGCTCCCAAAACGTGAGGTCGGCAGTCCAGACTTCGGCGCTTTGCCGATGGCCAGCCGCCATGGCTTGATCCCGGAGTTCTCTTCCCTCCAGGATTTTTTTTGTTAAAAAAAGTGCTCTTTGTTGTTCACGATAGATCTGAGACAAGGGAATCTTCCTTTGCATAAAAATGAAACAGCCCACAAGGTGCGGGCTGTTGAATAGAGGATAAGGGAATAATAGTATGGATGAGTCCGCTGATGGACATGTTCAGTTTATTCCGGAAACGTCCCTGACACAATACGACAGAAGGCGCATTTTGCTAGGTGATTCAGCTATCCTCCCCGGGTTGGGTCCCATAGCCGAAGGGTTTAGATGGGGTTCGAAGTGAAAAGGATTAAGATCTCGTGAATTCATACACAAAACCGCGTAAGGTTGATAAAATATAGACACGGACAAGGGTGTGGCTTTACACGCAGGGGACGAAAGCCAGATGGGCTAAAGCTCTGGAAGCGTTGTGCAAGATCAATGTAAATCATAACGCTTCTAGATGAAGGTAGCTATCTAACGCGAGACCGGTGTTGCCCTTTTGTCTGTCTCATGAGAAGGGAATCCATCCCCCATAGCGGAAGGGGAGACGAAAAGTGAAAAGCTCCTTGCGGGAAGTGCATGTGACAGAGGCGGTGGGGAGGGTGCTGGCACATGACCTGACCCAAGTGATCCCAGGACAGTTTAAGGGACCCCGTTTTCGAAAAGGACACGTGATTCGGGAAGCGGACTTTGAGGCGCTTTTGTCGATTGGCAAGGAACATATCTATGTGATGGAATTGGCAGAAGGGGAACTTCACGAGAATGATGCCGCCCGTCGGATTGCCCAAGCTGTCGGTGGACCCCAGCTGACTCTGAGTGCGCCAGCGGAAGGTAAAGTTCAGTTGAGTTCCAATCGGGATGGACTTTTAAAAGTGGACGCCGCCCGGGTTCATGGGATCAATGAGGTGGAACAGGCGGTTTTATCCACTCTAAAAACGGATATACCGGTTCAAAAGGGAGAAGTTGTGGCTGCATCGAGGGTGATTCCCTTGGTTTACCCTGAGGATCGGATCGAACAGGTGGAGCGAATCGCTGCAGAGGGGGACAGGCCGGTGCTGGAGGTGCTCCCCTTCCGGCGCTTGAAGGTGGGAGTGGTTACCACAGGCAGTGAAATCTACCATGGGCGCATCCAGGATCGGTTTGGCCCGGTGGTTCAGGAAAAGCTTCAATCCTTCGGTTCCACTGTGATGGGACAGACATTGGCCGGCGACGACAAGGAGTTGATCCAATCCCAAATTTGCGCCTTTGTGGATCGGGGAGCCGATCTGGTCCTGGTGACCGGAGGCATGTCCGTCGACCCTGATGACCGGACCCCTGGTGCGATTGCGGCGATCGGCGCAGAGGTGGTCAGCTATGGCACTCCGATGTTGCCTGGATCCATGTTGATGATCGCCTATTATCGGGAGATTCCGGTCTTGGGACTCCCCGGTTGTGTGATTCATGATGAGTACACCTCCTTCGATCTCTTTTTGCCTCGGATCCTCGCAGGGGAAAAGGTGAAGCGGGAGGATATTGTCCAGTTGGGTTACGGCGGGTTGCATTCATGTTGACCTGATGTACTAAGAGAACGTCTGTAAAAGCCCGACGGATATTTCGGAGGCATAATATGTCAGATATGAAAATTCCCCAGGTGACGGCCAAGCGGTTACCCCTTTATTACCGCTACCTGGAGAAACTGCACATCATCGGAAAGCAACGCGTCTCCTCGTCGCAGCTGAGCGATGCTTTGCAGATTGACCCCGCCACCATTCGCCGGGATTTTTCTTACCTGGGTGAACTAGGTAAAAAAGGATATGGATACAATGTCAACTATTTACTGCAATTTTTGCGAGAGTTTCTGCGCCAAGATGAAGTGACCCATGTGGTACTGGTGGGAGTGGGTCATTTGGGCACTGCATTGCTGGGATATAATTTTTACCGGAGTCACAACACCAAGATTGTGGCGGGGTTTGATACGGACCCGAGTAAAGTGGGAACCGCGGTGGAGGGAATCCCTGTATTCTCTATGGATCGTTTTTCCGAAATGAAAGAGTTGCACAATGTGGAAGTGGCGATTTTGACGGTTCCGGCGGCTGAGGCTCAGGTCACCACCGATCGGATTGTGGCAAGCGGGATTCGGGGTATCCTTAATTTCACGCCATCCCGGCTGACGGTGCCGCGGAATGTTCGGTTACATCATATCGATCTGACCGTTGAACTACAGACATTGATCTACTTTCTGAAAAATTTTCCCCCGGAAGAGGACATCCCTTCCGAAGAGGATGAGCCTACAAGTGGACAAGACTGACAGGCGGGTGGAAAAGGGAGAGGGAAGGGACAACCATGAGTGGTGGAGAGAAGCATTGGACCGAACATCTAGGTGAACTTCGCAACAGGATTCTGGTCACTTTGGCCACTTTTATCATCATGTTGATCGTGGGCTTCCTGTTTGCCCAACCGATGATCCAATTTATGAAAGAGGATTTGCTTCAGGGGTCCCTCAAAGAAACCCTGCAGTTGCATATCTTTTCTCCGGGGGAAGCCCTGGCCATCTATATGCAGTTCGCCTTTGTAGTGGGGGTCACCTTCACACTTCCGATCGCATTGTACCAAGCCTGGTCCTTTGTCCGGCCGGGATTGACATCTCGGGAACAACGGGCGACCTTGCGTTACATTCCGTTTGCCGCCTTTCTTTTTATCCTGGGACTCCTTTTCGGTTATTGCTGGATCTTTCCTTTCCTCCTCAACTTTATGTTCAAGTTGACATCTTCATTGGGGGCGACGGAAACCTACGGAATGTATGAGTTTTTTCGCTTTATGTTCCGGATCGTGTTTCCGATAGCCGTTTTGTTTGAAATGCCGGTGATCATTCTGTTCTTGACGAGAATCCGGGTGTTGAATCCGAATCTTTTGCGGAAAGGGCGTCGCTTTGCGTATCTGCTCATGGTGGTGTTGGCTGCCTTGTTGACGCCGCCGGATTTTGTCAGCAACATCTTAGTAAGTATTCCGCTCATTCTTCTTTATGAGGTGAGTATCTGGCTGTCGGCACGGGTCTACAAACAGATCGAGATGGAAGATGAAGAGTGGGAGCGTAAATGGAGAGAACAGGAAAAAGAAGATCTGGATGACGGATGGTAAGAAAAATGTGGGAAGGGGGGAAGCCCTCTTCTCCTTTTCTTGTCAGTGAAACTGCAAAAATCTTGATTCAGGTCTGAGACTGTTGATTAAGCAGAAAATAGTCGTCAGGGAGTCGTGTGCTGCCATAGCGAGACCAGGGAGCGGAAGCGACCCTGGCGAGACTTGTGCCCTATGGGTGCAAAGCTTTTATGCACCACAGGCACAACAATCTGAGATAGAGGAAGTACCACAGGCACAACAATCTGAGAAAGGGATGACATCCTACCCAGGGTAGAATCTGGGAAGAGGGTGCTGAGGGGCCATATTCATCCTGGTGTGGCTTCCGTCTTGCCTCTGCCCGATGACAAGATTCCCTCTCCACTTCCTTGGGGGATGGCATGATCCCTGATCCAAGTCGGAATCGGCGATGGATCCGGGCAGGGACTTCCTTCAGCTACTGCTACTGCAGTGAATAATTTTTTTTAGAGGAGGTCTTGCAAAACGAAGTCAGTGGAGATATTATGTAATTGGTGTTAGCACTCAGGCCTGATGAGTGCTAACAGAAAAACATTTCACCCATAAAGGAGGGTGTACAGACGTGATCAAACCTTTGGGGGATCGAGTCGTTCTGCAAGCTATCGAACAAGAAGAGAAAACGGCTAGCGGCATTGTTCTGCCGGAGACGGCCAAGGAGAAGCCTCAGGAGGGCAAAGTGGTTGCTGTGGGCTCTGGCCGCTATGAAAATGGACAGAAAGTCGACCTCGAAGTCAAAGAGGGGAACCGGGTGATCTTCTCCAAATATGCGGGTACGGAAGTGAAAGTGGGAGACACGGAATACCTCATTCTGCGTGAAAACGATATTCTGGCTGTTCTCGACTGATCTTTCCACCCCGTCGAATAAAAACCCCTACATAGGAGGGAGAAGGAACAATGGCGAAAGAGATCAAGTTCAGTGAAGAATCCCGCCGCTCTCTGCTGCGCGGTGTGGATGCCCTGGCTGACGCCGTCAAGGTGACGCTTGGGCCTAAGGGACGCAACGTGGTGCTGGAGAAAAAATTTGGTTCTCCGTTGATCACCAACGACGGCGTCACCATTGCTAAGGAAATCGAACTGGATGACAAGTTTGAAAACATGGGTGCGCAATTGGTGAAGGAAGTAGCCACTAAGACCAACGATGTAGCCGGAGACGGGACCACCACTGCGACGGTATTAGCCCAAGCGATGATCAGTGAAGGTCTGAAGAACGTCGCCGCTGGCGCCAACCCGATGGTGATTCGGCGCGGGATTGAAAAAGCGGTCAAGACGGCAGTCGATGAGATTAAGAACATCGCCAAGCCTGTAGAAGGCAAAGAGTCCATCGCCCAAGTGGCAGCCATCTCTGCTAACGATGATGAAGTGGGTCAGCTGATCGCCGAAGCGATGGAGAAAGTGGGCAACGACGGCGTGGTCACGGTGGAAGAATCCAAAGGGTTCCTCACCGAGCTGGAAGTTGTCGAAGGGATGCAGTTTGATCGCGGCTACATCTCTCCCTACATGGTAACCGACAACGACAAGATGGAAGCGGTGTTGGACGACCCCTACATTCTCATCACCGACAAGAAAATCTCCAATGTGCAGGAGATCCTGCCTTTGCTGGAGCAGGTGGTTCAACAGGGCAAACCCCTCTTGATCATTGCGGAAGATCTGGAAGGGGAAGCACTCGCCACCCTCGTGGTCAACAAACTGCGGGGCACCTTTAACGCGGTGGCTATCAAAGCTCCAGGCTTCGGCGATCGCCGGAAAGCGATGTTGCAGGATATCGCTATACTGACCGGCGGCCAAGTGATCACCGAAGATCTGGGTATGGACCTGAAGAGTGCCGACTTCAGCGTACTGGGCCGTTCTCGTCAAGTGCGTGTCACCAAAGATGACACGATCGTCGTCGATGGTGCCGGGGACCGGGGTGAGATCAGCAGCCGTGTGAACCAAATCCGGCAACAGCTGGAGGAAACCACTTCCGAGTTTGACAAAGAGAAACTACAAGAGCGTCTGGCCAAACTCGCTGGCGGCGTAGCCGTCATCAAAGTGGGTGCCGCCACTGAAACCGAACTGAAAGAGCGTAAACTTCGTATCGAAGATGCTCTTAACTCCACCCGTGCCGGTGTGGAAGAAGGCATGGTTTCCGGCGGTGGAATCGCTTTGGTCAACGTCATGCACGCGGTGGAAAACTTGAAGAGCGAAGATAATGATGAACAAACCGGGATCAACATCATTCGTCGATCCTTGGAAGAACCGCTTCGTCAAATCGCCTTTAACGCGGGTCTCGAAGGCTCCGTAGTGGTGGAACAGGCTAAGAAAGAAAAAGTGGGCATTGGTTTCAATGCCGCTACCGGTGAATGGGTAAATATGATCGATGCCGGAATTGTCGACCCGGCCAAAGTAACCCGGTCTGCCCTGCAAAACGCAGCTTCCGTGGCGGCCATGGTGCTGACCACCGAAGCGGTTGTGGCTGACAAGCCGGAAGAAGAAAGTGCTTCTGCTGCTCCGGATATGGGTGGCATGGGCGGTATGGGCGGTATGATGTAACCATCCCCCATAAACGATGTAACCATCCCCCATAAACATGGATGTATTAAGGTTTTTATTTAAAAAAGCAAGGGCTTAGCCCACAATTTGCCCATATAGGGTAGGTTTTGAGAGGCTTCCCATGAGTTCAGCCAACTTTTGGGAAGCCTCTTTTTTCTTCTTCTCGATCGAGCTTGCACCTTGATTCAGATTTCAACGTCAAATACCTTTCCCGGATCTGGGAAACATAAGGGCATCCAAAGCTGTGGAAAGGTGATACCATGGATGAAAATCAGGGACACTCGCCGATTCAGGCAGGAGACATCGTTTATGTAATGGTGCGAAATCCTCACGCGCAAGACGTGGCCAACATACAGGAAGCCGCAGTGGTTCGTGATCCAAAAGGGGCTGGCGATTTGAGCCTGTTCTTGTACGAAACCCACTACCCCATGAATGAAGAA
>CAUGKZ010000075.1 GCA_959600065.1 uncultured Kroppenstedtia sp.
GGTGGGACGGCTACGATCTCTTGCAAAGAACGCAAAGGCTCTTCACCGTCCCACCCTCCCGACCTGATTTCCTGCCTAAAATATGGATAATCAACACGCCTGATGGGGCCTATCTCTCCCGATCCGTGTGATCGTGGAAAGAAGGTTTCTCAAATCCAATCGGTCCCACAAATCGAATCACTCCTTTTATACCAAGGGGAGATTCGATAGAAGGCGGAGGGAATCCTGTCGATCTGGGCTTTCAAATATGAAAACCACCGGTTCTCGTCCTGGGAAACCGGTGGCTCGTCTATCTACTGTTTTTGTTGTTGAAACCGCTGAAGTCCCTCGGCAGCTGCCTGCTGTTCCGCTTCTTTTTTGGAACGTCCCGCTCCGGTTCCCAGCTTTTCTCCGGACAACCACACTTCAGCCACAAACTGACGGTCATGGGCCGGTCCCTGGACATCGACAATCTGATACATCAAAGAACCAAGATGCTCCTGTTGCACCGCTTCCTGTAGCCGGCTCTTGGCATCAGAGCCCTGAGCGAGCCATTGATCGTCAATACGGGGGAGAATCACCCGGTTCATAAAAGCAATCACCCCGTCCAAACCCTTTTCCAAATACAGTGCACCGATAAAAGCTTCAAAAACATCTGCCAGCAGGGCAGGACGATTGCGACCCCCGGTAAGCTCTTCTCCCTTACCCAACCGGATATGCTTACCGAAGTTCAGATCCTGGGCGAAAGAAGCCAAAGACGGCTCACAGACGATCCGAGCCCTCATCCGGGTCAAATCCCCTTCTTTCAGATGGGGAAACCGGTGGTAGAGGTGCTCTGAAACCGTCAGCTCCAGGACAGCGTCACCGAGGAACTCCAACCGTTCGTTATCCAGTTGATGGCGTTCCCCTTTCCGCTCATGGGCAAAAGAGGTGTGGGTGAATGCTTGTAAAAACAAATCTTTATTCTGGAGAGACAGGCCGATGGTCTGTCCAAGTTCGGCCAGATTCAACTCCGATCACCACCTGCTTATTCGGCCCCGTCATATTTCTTCAGAGCGAGGGTCGCATTGTGGCCACCAAAGCCAAGTGAGTTGGACAAGGCTACCCGAACCGATGCCTGTCGGGATTCATTGGGAACATAGTCCAAATCACACTCGGGGTCGGGGTATTCATAGTTAATCGTCGGGGGCAGGATTTGCTCCTTCAAAGTGAGAGCGGAGGCAATCGCTTCGACACCACCGGCCGCCCCCAACAGATGGCCGGTCATCGACTTAGTGGAACTAACCGCCATTTTATAGGCATGGTCACCAAAAACGGTCTTGATGGCCATGGTTTCAGTCTTGTCGTTTGCATCGGTGGAAGTCCCATGAGCATTAATATAACCGATCTCTTCCGGTTCCAATCCTGCATCCTTCAGTGCCCACTTCATCGCCCGGGCGGCGCCTTCTCCGTCCGGTGCCGGGGCTGTCAGATGATAGGCGTCGCCGCTCATCCCATAACCGGCCACTTCCGCGAAGATCTCCGCACCTCGGGAAAGGGCGTGATCCAGACTCTCCAGGACGACAATCCCGGCTCCTTCCCCCATGACAAAACCGTCGCGTTCCTTATCAAAAGGACGGCTCGCTTTTTCCGGTTCATCATTTCGGGTAGTCATCGCTTTGTTTGCACAAAAACCGGCAAAGGCCATCGGACTTATAGTCGCTTCTGCACCTCCGGCAATCATCACATCGGCATCTCCCCGCTGGATGATCTTGGCCGCGTCCCCAATGGAGTGGGTACCCGTAGCGCAGGCTGAAACTGCAGAACTATTAGGCCCCTTTGCCCCGACGGAGATAGAGACCTGACCTGCCGCCATGTTGGCGATCATCATAGGGATAAAAAAGGGACTGACCCGGCGTGGACCTTTTTCCATGAGCTTGCTGTGCTCCACTTCCCAAGTCTTCAGCCCGCCGATCCCCGAACCAATATAGGTTCCCACCCGATCCGGATCCTCTTTGGACATCTCGAGACCGGCGTGTTGCAACGCATTTAGTGAAGCTCCCACTGCCAGTTGGACGAAGCGATCCATCCGCCGGACTTCCTTGCGGCTCATATATTTCAGAGGATCAAAGTCTTTAACCTCTCCCGCAATTTGAGTGGGATAATCGCTTGCATCAAACTGAGTTACCGGCCCAATACCCGATTTCCCGTTGATCAGGTTATTCCAAAACGTCGGGATGTCGTTGCCGATCGGTGAGAGGACCCCCAAACCGGTGATCACTACTCGCTTCGACAATCTCGTCACCGCCTTTGAATTTTACGTGCCATGGGAAGATGATAAAGGGGAGAAAGTCCCGTCAACCAACGGGACTTCCGACTCCTTTAGGCACGGGATTCGATATAAGTAACGATATCTTTCACCGTGTTGATCTTTTCTGCTTCCTCATCGGAAATCTCCATAGAAAACTCATCTTCAAGTTCAAGAATCATGTCCATCACATCGAGGGAGTCAGCTCCCAGGTCATCCTTGATCGATGCTTCCAAGGTAACTTCGGAAGCATCCACCCCCAGACGATCCACGATGATGCGTTTGACTTGATCTAGCGTATCTGCCATTACCTTCACCTCCCCTCTCGTATTATACGAAATGACCTGCAAAAAAACTAGCAAAGGTTCACAGCCTCAAGAAGTGACCATGCCTCCGTTGACATGGAGGGTTTGACCTGTGATGTAACCTGCCAAATCAGAAGCGAGGAACTGGACCGCCCCCGCCACATCCTCCGGCTTGCCAAATCGGGCAAGAGGGATTTGACTGATCATTTCCCTACGGATCTCTTCATTCAGTTGGTCCGTCATATCCGTTTCAATAAAGCCGGGGGCTACTGCATTGACGGTAATCCCACGACTGGCGAGCTCCTTGGCCGCGGATTTGGTGAGACCGATCACTCCGGCTTTGGCTGCCACATAGTTGGCCTGCCCCGGATTGCCCGAGACTCCGACAACGGAGCTGATATTGATGATCCGACCAGCCCGTTGCTTCAACATCGGTCGAGTGACTGCCTTGATACAGAGGAAGACTCCTTTCAGATTGGTATCCACCACCCGGTCCCAATCCTCCTCTTTCATGCGCAGCATCAGATTATCCCGAGTAATACCGGCATTGTTTACCAGGATATCGATCCGACCCCAGGTTTTGAGAGCCTCTTTCACAGCGGAGTTGACCTGTCCGGCATCTGAAACATCCGCCTGGATGGTTACGACTTGCCTACCAGTTTCCCGGACCTTTTCCGCAGTTTCCTCCGCCGCATCTCGGTTCCCTGCATAAATGATCGCCACATCTGCCCCGGCTTTGGCCAGTGAGATACTGATCGACCGACCGATTCCCCGGGAACCCCCGGTCACCATTGCGACCTTGCCGCTTAACATGATGAACCCCCTTTTACTTCATTTTATCCAAAGTTTTCCTCATCGATTCTCCATCTTGAATGGAGAAAGCCGTAACCCCTCGCTGGATCTTTCGCACCAATCCGGTCAATACATTCCCTGGACCGATCTCTACAAAGGTATCCACGCCTTCCTCGATCAAGCGGCGGATGCTGTCCTCCCACAGAACGGGAGCGGCCACTTGTTGGACCAGCGCTTTGCGGATGTCGGCGACTTCCTGTTGCGGGCGAGCGGAAACGTTGGCCACCATCGGAATCCGGGCTTCCCGGATATCCAACTGGTCCAACACCTCACTCATCCGGTCCGCCGCTGGTTGCATCAGACTGGAGTGGAAGGGTCCGCTGACGGACAGAGGGAGCACGCGACGGGCTCCAGCTTCTTTCGCTCTCGCGCCAGCCGCTTCCACCGCTTCTTTACTGCCTGAGATCACCAGTTGTCCCGGACAGTTGTAATTTGCCGGCTCCACCTCTCCCTGCTCCCCACTCACTTCTCGACAAATCCGGTCCACACTCTCCCGGTCCAGACCGATCACCGCTGACATCGTCCCCTTGCCAGCAGGAACCGCCTCTTCCATCAACAGACCCCGCTTTCTCACGGTACGGACTGCATCTTGAAAGGATATAGCCTCGGCTGCCACCAGCGCAGAATACTCTCCCAGACTGTGACCGGCCACAAAATCCGCTGTCAAGCCTGCCCTCTCCACCATGCGATACAAAGCCACACTCGTGGTGAGAATGGCGGGTTGGGCATGGGCTGTCAGCCGAAGGTCTTCTTCCGGCCCCTCAAAACAGAGGCGGGAAAGGGAGTAACCCAGGGCATCATCAGCCTCTTCAAACACGCCCCGGACCTGTGAATCTACATCATAGTCCACTTTTCCCATCCCGACAGCCTGAGAGCCTTGTCCCGGAAACAAAAATGCTGTTTTGCCCAAGAATACCGTCCTCCTTCAGGTGTGGATCAGTTCGTCTCCATGGTCCACTTCATCACCGACGCTCCCCAGGTCATTCCCCCGCCGAAACCGACCAACACCAAGGTGTCGTCCTGTTTGATACGTCCATTTCGGACCGCCTCATCCAAAGCGACGGGAATGGAGGCGGAAGACATATTGCCATAGCGATCCAGGTTGATCACCACTTTCTCCCGGGATAACCCCAGACGTTGGACGGCGTTGTCGATAATGCGCGTGTTGGCCTGATGGGGAATCAATAAATCAATATCTTCCTTGGTCATTCCTGCTTTGCGCAGGGCTTCCTCCGCAGAGCTTCCTAGGACTCGAACGGCGAATTTAAAGACCTCCCGGCCCTTCATAGAAATAAAGTGGAGACGATCTTCCACCGATTTTTCAGTTGCCGGAATCCGGGAACCACCAGCCGGTTGCTTCAACAGATGCCCGCCGGAACCGTCTCCCCCCAATTCAAAAGAGAGAAATCCTTTCCCCTCAGCCACCGGCCCCAACACTGCAGCTCCCGCTCCATCCCCGAACAGGATACAAGTGTTTCGGTCCGCAAAATCAGTGATCTTGGAAAGGCAATCCACCCCAATCACCAAAGCATGCCGGTACATCCCGTTGGCAATAAATTGCGTAGCAACAGAGAGTCCATACAGAAATCCGGTGCAGGCAGCAGACAAGTCAAAAGTGGCCGCCTTGTCCGCTCCCAACCGATCCTGAACTAGACAAGCCGTAGCAGGGAAAGACATATCCGGGGTCACCGTGGCCACGATGATCAGATCCAGGTCCTTCGCCTCGATCCCTGCAGACTCCAATGCCCGCCGACCCGCTTCTACCGCCAAGTCCGAAGAAGCCTGGTCGTCAGCAGCAATCCTCCGCTCCCGGATCCCCGTTCGGCTGACGATCCACTCGTCATTGGTATCCACCATTTTCTCCAAGTCAGCATTCGTCAGCACTTTTTCGGGGAGATAAGCTCCTGTGCCAATGATCCCCACCGATCCCATGATACTCATCTCCTATCCAAGTCGTTGTAGTTCCTCGGATATCCCTTGGACCACATCCCGTTGAACAAAGCGGCGGGCCTGGCGAACCGCATTGTACACCGCAAGGGCATCAGAAGAACCGTGGGCCTTCACCACTGGCCCTCTCAAACCAAGGAGCGGCGCTCCCCCATGCTCTTTATAATCCATATCCTTGGCAAATCGTTTCAGGCTCGGTTTGAGGATCGCGGCGGCCAGTTTGGTGGCGGGACTTCGGGTCAGCTCCTCCTTCAGACGTCCAAAAATCGCTTTCGCCACGCCCTCCGAGTTTTTGAGAAGAACGTTGCCAGTGAATCCGTCACACACCAGCACATCGCAGTCACCTTCCATCACATTCCGCGCTTCCACATTGCCGACGAAATGGATCGGCAATTCCCGGATTCGCGCATAGGATTCAGTGATCAACGAGGTCCCTTTTCCTTCTTCGGTGCCAATATTGAGGAGGCCCACCCGTGGGTTTTCGAAGCCGAGCACTTTTTCAGCATAGATGCTACCCATCAAGGCATACTGTTCCAAGTGCTCAGGGCGTGCCTCCGGGTTCGCTCCCACATCTAATACCAGCATTCCCTTCCCATCGAGAGTGGGAAACATCGGAGCCAGAGCTGGACGCGCAATTCCATCGAGACGGCCGGTTACCATCGTGCCAGCGGCCATCAACGCCCCTGTATTCCCAGCACTGATGAATGCATCCGCTTCACCTTCCCGCACCATCCGACAACCGACCACAATCGTGGAACCTTTTTTTCGACGAATCGCCCGTACCGGCTCTTCCTCCGCTAGAATCCACTCTTCCACCGCTCTCAGAGTGAGATTGGCAGGACGTTTTCCTTTCAGCAAGGACTCAGATTTTTCCGCCGGTCCCAGAAGGATCAGTTCTGTATCCGACCACTCCTCAGCTGCATGTAGAGCTCCCTCTACCAAGGCAACTGGCGCATGATCTCCACCCATGATGTCCAATGCAATCCGCATTATTGATCCTCCTTTGAGCGGTAGACATCGAATACACCTTGAAAAACGTTCTCTTCCCCGACAAGTGTGCGAACATCCACCTGTGTGCGATGAGATGTCGCATCGACCACCTTTGCATATGCCACACATATTTCCCCTAGCCGAACCGGCCGCACAAAGCGGATCCCGGCAGTGGCGGTCAACACCAGTTCCGCGTCGACCACAGCCACCGCCAAGGAATTAGCCTGAGCAAACAGGTGGTGGCCCCTGGCGATCTGATGACGAGCAAAGACATGCTCCTCCCGGATTTCCAACTCTGAAATCCCGCTGTGATCCAATTTCAATTCCGTCACATGCCCGATCACTTCTTCTAGTCCGAGGGAGCGAACCTGATCAAAGTTTCTCTCTGCCATGTATTTAATTCGTTCTCGTAACTCGGGGATTCCCAACTCCATACGATCCAGTCGGATGGTTTGGATACTGACCTTGTACCGACGGGCCATTTCTTCGTCAGTCAAAAACGGCTCAGACTCCAGAGCCCCTTTCAACTTTTTCTGTCGCTCTCCTTTTGACAGGCGCACAGTGGAGGGGTCACCACCTTTTATCACCACGTGCTAGTACCAAGTACTAAATCAGTATAGCGGAACCCTCTCTCAATGGCAACCTCCGAAAATAAAAAGGACCCGCATAATGGGTCCCTTTGACAACCGTGATGAAGGTTAATCATTCACCACTTCATTCCCTTTGTAGTAACCGCACTCTTTGCAAACACGATGGGACAGTTTCATTTCACCGCACTGCGGGCATTTCACCATCCCCGGGACCGACAGTTTGATGTGGGTCCGACGTTTGAGCTTGCGGGTTTTGGAAGTTCTTCTTTTAGGTACTGCCATTCATTTCACCCCCTCTTAAAAATCGTCATGGGGATTATGGATCCCTGTTCAACAGTTCACCCAGTTTGGCTAACCGAGGATTCACCTGCCGGTTGTCGCACTGGCAGGAGGCTTGGTTCCAATCGGTTCCGCATGTGGGACACAACCCCTTACAGTCCTCCCGACATACCGGAGCGAAGGGGATGCTCAGCAACAAAGCCTCCCGGATAAAAGGAGTCAAATCGGTCGGCCGGTCGAGAGAGACGAGGAGGACCTCCTCCTCCCCGTTTGGTTCCACCAGGTTTTCATCATCTGTGAACACCCGATGCCAATGGGAGGATAAGGTCTGGTCAAATCCGGAAAGACACCGGGAACA
>CAUGKZ010000076.1 GCA_959600065.1 uncultured Kroppenstedtia sp.
TTTCCCGGTGGAGGATTTCACCAGTTCCAGAGAAACCCAGTAATCCGCCTCGGGTAGATCGCGACCCATCCCCTGGCTTTTATGTAGCTTTCGCGATTCTTCCCCGAGTTGGGGATAGGTGAGGCCATAGACGGGATCTTGCTTTCCGATGTTGAAACGGAGGGTTTCCTGATCTGGGGTTCCCCGCAAATACAGTTTTTTGATCTGCCAGGGATGGAGCCCTTGTTTCCGATGCTGGGGAAATACCTTTGGGTTGGCTGCATCGGCAAAAGCTTTGAGACTGAGCTGGGAGATTGCTCGGTGATGTCCATGTTCACTGGGGACGTCGCGAAAGGAAGGTAGCAAAATATCCGGCCGCTGTTCCCGGATGCGCCGGATCAACCGTTCATAGACCACCTCTTCCCCCCACCGATCCAGGGTTTCTGCCGGAGACTTGGAAAAACCGAAATCATAGATAGGGTCATCTATCTGTTCACTGAGCAGAAACAGATCGGTGCCCAGCAGATGGGCCGCTTCCTGCAGTTCACGGGAGCGAATGATGCCCAACCCGTTGTCCAGTTCAGCGCCGATCTCATTTTGTCCCCCTTCTCCCCGATTGGCCAACAGGCTGGAGGTGCGTACCCCCTGGCCGAGGGAGAGCCAAGCGAGCAACGCGCTGAATTCATCATCGGGATGAGCCCCGGTGTTCATAAAACTGACGATTTTGTCCAAAGGACGGAGCACTTTCCAGAGTTCGGGATCCTGTTTTTTAGACGCCTGTGCTGGAAGAGTGGGAACCAGCAGACTGACTGCCAACAGCAGGGTGAGTAGCAAGGAAATTTTTTTTCGGTACATGACGGACCTCCCGGATTAAATTTGGATCAGGGTTGGAATCCGCTTCTTTCAGTATGCTTATCTCAGATTGTCCCCATATATGACATACCGAGAGGGGAACTGGCATATTTTCATATTTCAGTGGATAACCATGTAGTGGAATGGGCCCACCTCCGGGGGTCGCGTTTTTCTCTCTGGAAACCGATCGAGACGTGGGTTGAACCCTTGGGATCAGGAGGGATGGGGTTGAAAGAAAAATGGAGATGGATCGGGGCGATGGTGCTGGCGGTGGGGGTGACCACGGGTTGCATGGCCTCTACCTCCGATGGGGACAGCACTGACAAGGACGGTTTGGAGAAAAAAGTGGTCATCTATTCTCCCCACGGAAAAGATATCTTACAAGATTTTGAGAAGCAGTTTGAAAAGGAGCATCCCCAGGTGGATGTGGAATGGCTGGACATCGGTTCCCAGGAAATTCTCGACCGGATCCGTTCCGAGAAGGACAATCCCCAGGTAGACCTTTGGTGGGGGGCTCCCTCGGTGATGTTTGAACAGGCTCGGGAGGAGGGGTTGCTTCAGCCTTATCAACCGGGCTATGCCGAATCGCTTCCCCAAGAGTTCCGAGCAACGGACTGGTCCTGGACGGGAACCAGCCAGACCCCGGAAGTGATTATGTATAACACCCGGGAGATCCCCAAGGGAGAAGTCCCTCAAGATTGGGATGATCTCCTGGATCCCAAATGGAAAGACCGAATCATCATCCGCTATCCCCTGGCCTCAGGAACCATGCGAACCCTCTACTCCGCCATGATCTACCGGGATTACAAAGAAACGAAAAGTCCGGAGTCAGGGTTTGAATGGTTGAAAAAGTTGGATGCCAATACCAAGGAATACTCCGCCAATCCGGAGATCATGTACAGCAAGGTGGCTCGAGGAGAGGGAGCGCTCACGATTTGGAATATGCCGGATACCGTCATGCTGAAAGAGACCAAGAATTATCCCTTTGACTTCGTGATTCCCGAGAGCGGCACTCCGGTCCTGACTGAGGGAATCGCCTTGGTTAAGGGAGGCCAACACCCCCAAGCGGCGAAAGCTTTCTATGAGTTCGTCAACTCTAAATCAGCGATGAAGCACCTTGCGAAAACCTACTACCGCATCCCCACCCGAAAGGATATTCAGGATTTGCCCGCCTGGATCGAAAAAACCCGCATTCAATCGATGGATCTGGACTGGAAACTCCTGCGGGAAAAGGAGAACGAATGGATGGAACACTGGGATCAAAAGATCAAAAGCGGAGCCAAACAAAGAGAGGAATAGTTCCGATAGGGAGGGGGATCGCTGTTGAGTCAGGTGGAGCTCAAAGGGGTATGCAAAAAATTTGGTTCCGTGGTAGGGGTGGAAGAGCTAGATCTCACCATCCGGAAGGGGGAATTTTTCACCTTTCTCGGTCCCAGCGGTTGCGGAAAAACGACCACCCTGCGGATGATCGCCGGTTTCTATGCTCCATCCCAGGGACGCATCCACTTGGATGGCAAGGATGTGACCGAAGTTCCCCCTCAAAAGCGGGGCACGGGGATGGTATTTCAAAATTACGCACTCTTCCCGCATATGACCGTCTTTGAAAACGTAGCCTTCGGACTCCAGGTGCGCAAAATTTCCAAACCGGAACGGAAGGAGCGGGTGGAGCAGGCTCTGGACTTGGTTCGTTTGGGAGGGCTGGGTGATCGGCAGATCGCCCAGTTGAGTGGGGGTCAGCAGCAACGGGTTGCCCTCGCCCGGGCCCTGGTGATCCGACCTCGGATTCTGCTCTTGGATGAACCCCTGTCCAATCTGGACGCCCGCCTGCGGGATGAGATGCGCTCGGAGATTCTCTCCCTGCAACGTTCTCTGGGGATCACCACGATCTACGTGACCCACGATCAGGTGGAAGCCTTGTCCATGAGTGACCGGATCGCCGTTTTCCAGCAAGGGTCCTGTCGGCAGATAGGCACTCCGGAAGAGATCTACAATCGGCCGGAAGATGCTTTTGTCGCTTCCTTTATCGGGGAAACCAATCTGCTTCCTGCCACTGTGGAAGCGGTGAATGCAGAAGAGATCCAGGTGCGAAGCCTGGGACGCCGTTTTCGAGTGGAGCCCAGGGCGAAGGAGAAGGCGACTTTTGCTCCAGGGGATCAGGTCTGTCTCAGTATCCGTCCGGAAGGGGTAGAACTGGTAGCTGATCCGGGAGAAAACACCTTGTCTGCCACCCTGACACTGGTGCAGTTTATGGGATCTTCTTTTCATTGTACGGCTCAGGTGGAAGCTGAAGCTTTTCTCCGTGCCCTCTTCGTCAACCGCCCGGATTTCACCGCTGACCTCCAGGCAGGGGAGCCGGTGGTATTTCGGTTGCCGGCGGATTGCATTCAGCTGCTCCCCGGAGGTGGTGAGTGTGCTTGAGTGGATCCGGAGGCGACTCGGATCGGAGCGAATGCTCACATGGGCACTTTTGTTGCCGGTGCTGGCGGTTCTCTTGGCTTATGTGCTGTATCCCAGTTATCGGACCCTGGCGGAGAGTGTGTGGGTGGAAGGCGCGTTTTCCCTGGAAAATTACCGGGCCTTCTTCAGTCCGGAAAGCTTGTCCAATTTGGAGGCCTTGTGGAACAGTGTCTATATCTCCCTGTTGAGCGTGCTGTTCAGCGCCCTGATCGGTGTTCCCTTGGCGCTGATTTTCAACCGGTACGACTTTCCTGGACGTCGTCTGTTCGCATCGGCGGCGATTTTGCCAATGGTGTTGCCCTCCCTGGTCGGGGTGATGGCCTTTATGTTTCTATATGGAGAGTCGGGTCTGGTGACCCGTTTCTTGCAAGAACTCTTCGGTTTGCAAGAGCCACCCTTTCAGCTGCGAGGGGTGGCAGGTATTCTGTTGGTTCACGCCTACACCATGTATGTTTATTTCTATATGACGGTCTCCTCTGCTATCCGGGGAATCCATCCCGCCCTGGAAGAAGCCGCAGCCAACCTGGGGGCCGGTCCTTGGAGAAGGTTTCGAAGTGTGATCTTGCCCTTGCTGACTCCGGCATTGGTAGCGGCCTCTCTCTTGGTCTTTATGACTTCCATGGCCTCCTTTTCTGCTCCTTTTTTGCTCGCCGGCGGGTTTCGCGTCCTCAGTCTGCAGATCTACTTTTCCAAGATCAATGGCAATCTGGATATGGCCGCTGCCCAGTCGGTGATCTTGTCTGTCATCTCCATCTCCTTTCTGTTGTTTATGCGTTGGTACCAAGGACGGCGGGATTATCGGATGTTGGAAAAAGGAGTGAGTCACCATCGGCGGGAGGTTCGCAATCCCTGGGTAAAATGGCCGCTGGTGATTGCAGGGGTGCTGGGGGTGATCCTGCTCCTTCTTCCCCATGTGACCCTGGTGATTCTCTCCCTGGTTCCAGAGGGTAGCTGGACCTGGCAGACCTATCCCACCCAGTTTAGTCTGGAAAACTATCGGTTATTGATGGAAGATCCCCGGATCTGGGAGCCTGTCCGCAACAGTCTATGGATGGCGACCTTGGCCACGGCAGGGAATTTACTGTTCGGTGTGTTAACTTCCTATGTACTGGTTAAACGGAAATTCAAGGGAAAAAACCTGCTGGATATTTTGGTAATGTTACCCTGGGCTTTGCCGGCTACTGTGGTGGCGATGAACCTGATCCTGGCCTTTAACGTACCCACTCCCTTCACTTGGGGTCGCATCCTGGTGGGTACCTTCTGGATTCTGCCTCTGGCCTACTTTGTACGGCATATCCCGCTGGTGGTTCGTTCCACCCATGCCGCTCTGGAGCAGTTGGATGACTCTCTGGAAGAGGCGGCTCGCAATCTAGGGGCCCGCTGGTTTACCGCCTTCCGCAGAGTGGTTTTGCCGGTAATCCTGCCGGGAATCTTGGCTGGGACTCTGCTCGCCTTTGTGACAGCAGTAGGGGAGTTTGTCTCATCGGTGATGCTCTATACCCTTGGGAACCGTCCCATCTCCATCGAAATCATGAATCAACTCCGGATGTTCAACCTGGGGCAGGCGTCGGCCTATGCAGTGTATCAGATACTCCTGATCGCAGGTGTCCTCTGGATTTCCCGGCGTTTTTTCGGAGTGAAGGCGGAGAATACGCTTTGACGCAAAGGAGGGGCCAAATTGGGAACCAGGGAAGAGATCCAGCAGCGAGATGGAACGGTCTTTCCCGGCAAGACTTATGTGGATTGCTTGTTGAAGCCGGTGTTTAACGATCAGAGGGACTATCTCTTCAAAGCCCAATTTCAGATTCACCGTGCCCATGTGCTGATGCTATGTGACCAGGGGATTTTGTCGGCACAGGAGGCGGGGGAGATTCTCCGGGGTGTGGAAATCTTGGCGGGGATGGATCCGTCCCATCTTCACTACGATCCTCGGTATGAGGACCTGTTTTTCATGGTGGAAGGTCTGCTGGGCGAAGAGATCGGGGAAGAAGCTGCGGGCAATATGCATATCGCCCGCAGCCGCAATGACATGGGAGTGGCTATGTATCGGCTGGTGTTGCGGGAACAACTGTTGGAAGTGATCTGGAGGGTGCAGAGGTTACGGGAAGCTCTGCTGGAGGTGGGGGGAGAACACCTGGAGACGGTGATGCCCGCCTACACCCATACCCAACCCGCCCAACCCACTACCTTGGGCCATTATTTGCTCGCAGTTCATGATGTGACGGAACGAGACACCCGCCGGTTGTGGTCCGCTTATCAGACGGTCAACCGCAGTCCCCTGGGAGCGGCAGCACTCACCACCACCGGATTCAAGATCAGCCGGGAGTCGGTGCAGGCGTTTCTGGGTTTTGAAGAGCTGGTGGAAAACTCCTATGATGCCATCGCTGGAGCGGATGATCTGTTGGAAACCGCGACGGCTCTGATCCTGCTCATGACGGATGCAGGGCGTTGGATCCAGGAGTTGCTCCAATTCTGTACCCAGGAATTTAACTTTCTGCAGGTGGCGGATCCCTATGTCCAAATCAGCAGCATCATGCCTCAGAAACGAAATCCGGTCTCCGTGGAGCATTCCCGCTCTCTCGCCAGCAGTGCTATTGCTGATGCCCAGGCGGTTTGCACAATGATTCACAATACCCCTTTTGGGGATATCGTCGATACAGAAGATGATTTGCAGCCCCATCTATATCGGGCTATCGACAAGAGCAATCGGGTGCTGAAGCTGATGACTGCTGTCATCAGCACCATGGAAGTGAATCAGGAAGAGATGAGACGTCGTGCCGGGGAAGGATGGATTACCGTCACTGAATTGGCCGACACTTGGGTTCGGGAAGGGGGACTCCCTTTCCGTAGGGCGCACCAGATCGCTTTCCAGGTGGCTCATCGTGCCATCCGAGAACAGAGGCATCGGATCGAACCGGAGTGGTTACGGGAGGCAGTGGAAGAGAGGATCGGCAAGAAAATTCCCTTCCCAGAGGAGAAATGGGCGGAGATCTGTGACCCACGATATTTTATCGAGGTCCGCCAGTGCCGAGGAGGCCCTCACCCTCGAGAAACTCGGCGAATGTTGAAGAATCGGCAAGAGCGGTTAGATGCCGACCGGCAGGAGTGGGAACGGCGGAGGGAGGTCCTTCGCGGAGCGGAGGATCACTTGCAAGCCCGTGTTCAACAGCTGCTCTCTCAAAGTAGGTGAAATTCTGTACACCCGAACTTCCGGGTGTTTGTTTTTTTGTATAAAAGTTCGATGGGGTGACGACGCGGAAACAATCCTTTGCTATATTCAAGAGAGAGCTCATCGAAAAGGGGCGGAGCATATGGCAAGAAGAGAGGTTTTCATCCTGGTGATCGCGCTGGTTGTGTCAGCTCTCACCGGATGTGGAAGCGAAAAAACCGAGGCGAAGGGAGAGAGGAATTCCGCTCAGAAGGTGGCGGCCATGCTAGATCAGGCCTACGCTCATCTGAATCAAGTTCAGGGCTTGGAATATATAACCGAAGGGAAGCAAAAAACCCGAACCCATCCTAAAAATAAGTCCTCTCACAGTGAGATCCGTCAGAAAATGTGGACAGAGGCCGGATACGCACCGGACCGTTTCCACATCGTTTCCCTGGGGGAGGGGTCTCCATCTGAAGAGATCTACTTGAATCACCGAGCCATGTATCTCAAAGATCCCGAGGGGGACCGGTGGGAAAAGATCTCCGCCAAAGGGACAGAGGGAATGGCTTTGGATCTCATCCATCCCCATGATCCGAAACGACTGTTGAAACAGTTGAGATTACTAGGTGAAGATTGGGCCCTCACTCAACAGCAGGGAGATTATCTCTTGCAGATGGAGTGGACGGGAGAGAGCATCGCTTCCTATATCCGTCAAGTCTGGTGGGGTCATAAAGAACTGGCTGTGATGGATACCTCGCCGGACCTCGTGAAATGGAAGGATCATCTCCAGGTCAAACGCATCCAACAGACGATCCGGCTGGACGCAGAGACCTTCCGACCGATCCGGCTGGAACGGAAGGTGGATGCCGAAGTGGAGGTGGATGGCTTTCATTTGACATCGGAGCTGGATTTTAAAACCGAGGTACGAGAAAGGAAGAGGCCACTTCAAATTCCTGCTGAAGTGAAACAATCTGCTAAAGAAATAAAGCCTGAAATCAGGGCTTTTGATTAACCAGGAAATAGGTGGAGGAAATAAAATTGACCTTTCGCTCTTCCCATTGCCCCCATCGTAAAATATGGC
>CAUGKZ010000077.1 GCA_959600065.1 uncultured Kroppenstedtia sp.
TCGCTTTCCGCTCCCGGGTCTCGCTATGCGTTCTTTGCAAGAGATCGTAGCCCTCTCACCACCCCGTCCCCTCAAGCCATATTTTACGATGGGGGCAATGGGAAGAGCAAAAGGTCGATTTAGTTTCATCCACCCATTTTCCTGGTTATCAACAGTCCTGACCGGCAAAAAATGATTGCGCCCCATCGGAAAGTGTGGTAAGTTGATTCTTGCAAAATTGCGCTAGAAGGATCCAAGATTCACTGAAAGGGTTGGGACCTCTATGGACTAACCTTCCCCCGTGGTGAATGAGCAGATCCTAGCGGAATATTGGCTGAACACCATATTTCCTAGGAAGGGGGCCGAAGGAATGGAATATTCCACTTTCGGACGTCATGTAGCCATGGATGCTTGGGGTGTCGATTTTGATCTGCTCAACGATGCCCTTCTGCTGGAGAAGCATATGAAAGTGGCTGCGGAGAAGTGCGGTGCCACGGTGTTGTCATCACAGGCTCAGAACTTCGAGCCACAGGGAGCCACGGTTCTTGTGCTTCTGTCAGAGAGCCATCTTTCCGTCCACACCTATCCTGAAAAAGGGTTTGCCGCACTGGATTGTTACACTTGTGGTCATGGAGTGGATCCGGCAGTTGCGATTCGCTACATGATGGATGTGCTGAAGCCGACGCAAGCCTTTGAAAAGGTGATGCGACGTGGTGACGGGCCGATTGAGGTAGCCCAACCCGAACCGCAAGTCAGACCGTTCAAAAAGTAATCTGAACAACTGAAATCCAAGCGCCTCCGGGTTGGAGGCGCTTCATTTATTTTGAGTCAGGGTGAAGTTTCTCTCAGATCCCTTCTCTGTGTACCAAGAAACCCCCATCCGTAACCGGATGGGGGTTTCTTGGTGTGAGTAGTTTCTTCAAGCTCTTTCCGCCAGGGAACGGACTTCCTCTGGCGTGGGCTGGACGAGGACTTTGTCTGCCAGTTCGCGGGCTTCCTCGGTTTGAACCTGCCGGATCCTCTCTTTTACTTCCGGTATGGTTCCAGCACTCATGGAGAGTTCGTTCAAACCGAGCCCGATCAAAATTTCACTCATCCGGGGGTCGCTGGCTAACTCTCCGCACATTCCAACCACGATCCCCTCTTGACGGGCTGCGTCGCAGGTCTGGCGAACCAGGCGGAGGACAGCGGGGTGGGCGGCGTCATACAGAGAGGCCACTCGTTCATTTCCCCGGTCGGCGGCAAGGGTGTATTGGGTCAAGTCATTGGTGCCGATGCTCATAAAGTCCACCTCTTTGGCCAAGAGATCGGCAATGACAGCGGCCGCAGGCACTTCGATCATGATGCCTGTCTTCAATTTACGCGCTGTCTGGACACCCTCTGTCTCCAATTCATTCCGAGATTCCTCTAACAGTGTCTTTGCTTGTCGGATCTCGGAGAGATTCTCCACCATAGGGAACATGATCCAAAGGTTTCCATGAACCCCGGCGCGTAGGAGGGCACGGAGCTGGGTCTTGAAAATTTCCGGCTGGGACAGACAATAGCGGATGGCCCGGTGTCCCAAAAAAGGATTCTCTTCTTCCGGCAGGTCAGCATAGGGCAGATCTTTGTCGCCGCCGATATCTAGGGTGCGGATCACCACGGGCCGATCCCCGAAGGCTTCCAACACTTGGCGATAAGCTTGATATTGTTCTTCCTCTGTCGGCCAATGGTCATTTTCAAGATATAAAAATTCGGTCCGGAAAAGTCCGATGCCTTCGGCCCCGTTTTTTAGAGCCCCATCCACATCTGCCGGACTGCCGATGTTGGCAAAGACTTGGATTTGTTCCCCATCAGCGGTGACCGCTTCTTGGTCCGCTTTTTGCAGAGCGGCTTCCCGGAGTTGCTGCTCCTGGTCGATCTGCTCCTGGGTCTGTTTCAAAGTGTCAGGATCGGGATGCAGGGTAATGTACCCCTCTTCGCCATCGACGATCAGTGTTTCTCCCTCTTGAATCTGGCTCAAATCTTTCCCCAGACCGAGAACGGCGGGAATGCCAAGGGTTCGGGCCATGATCGCCGCGTGGGCTGTTTTGCTTCCTCGGGCAGTGACCATGGCAGCGATGCCTGGCGGGAATTGAGCAGTATCCGATGGAGCTAGTTCCTCGGCGATGACGACGCTCCCCGGTTGGATCAAAGAAGGATCAAAGGGCTTCTGACCGGACAACAGGAGAAGGAGTCGAGTCCCCACATCCCGGATATCATCAGCCCGGGCTTGCATATACTCATCGGGTAGGGAAGCCATCATTTGTGACATCTCTTCGGTTACTTCTTGACAGATGGATTCCGCATTTTGTTTACGGTCGAGGATGCGATTCTTCATTTCGCCGATATAAGCTGGGTCATCGAGAAATGCCAGATGGGCATCAAAGATCTCTGCTTCTTCGTCTCCCATCCGCTCCCGGGTGGTTTCCCGCAGGCGGGTAAGTTGTTCCTTGGCCTGAAAAACTTCTTCCTCTAAGCGGGCGACTTCCTGTTCCGGATTCTCTACCTTTCGGGATTCCATCCGGGGCTGTTCTTTGCGCCACCGGACCGCCTGTCCGATAGCCAGTCCAGGAGCGGCTCCCACTCCAGCGATACGTTGTGTCACGGTATCCCTTCTTTCCTTTGGGTGAACTGTGTTTTTCCGATCCGGTGGAAACAGAAGAGATTCATGAAAAGGGATAAGAGTTCATCTTCGCAGCTTCCCGGATCCTCCCAGAGCCAGTTTCATCTTATTATGTAAGCTCCTTTTCCGAACTATAATGCAAAAAACAAGCCATTTCAACCGAAGACATCAGATTATCGTCATGTGTGACCATTATATTGAAAAGAAGGCGGATGCAAGTATGCTTTATTATGGTCTTAAAGTTATTTATTGGCATAAAATCACTGATATATTTGGAAGAGTAGGGCGGGGTAAGGCCTGATATTCTGGGGATTCGGGGAGAATCGTTAGAGACGGTCAACGGGAGTCAATCCCTTTGATCAGGCTGAATTACATAAATCTGACAATCAAGATCACCCGAATCCTGTGTTAGTATGTCCCTGAGTTTGAAAAAACCAGCTAAACAAAGGAGGATTTGATGCGGAACACTAAAATATTGAAAAAAGTGGTGCTCACGTCAACAGCGTTTCTTCTGCTGGGAACGGCGGCCCCCGCGGCGGGACAAGCCCATGCCGCTTCGGCAGACGTCCAAAGTATCTTCAAACAGGTAGGTATCAAATACAACTTCGTCAAATCGGTCCAAGCTAAAAAACCCGAGGCGTCAAAGTCGGAATCTTCACAACCTAACCAACCTTCCAATCCTTCGCCCGATGCGCAGCAACCTGTTCAAGAGGAACAGAATAGCAGTTTTGGGGACAAGATCATTGCTACCGGTGAAAAATTCATGGGAACCCCGTATCGATTGGGAGCCAATTATGCCAAGGAAGGCAAGTTCGATTGTTCCGCATTTACCCAACATGTTTTTAAACAGAATGGTATCGACCTTCCCCGTTCGTCCCGATCTCAATCCAAGGTCGGCGTGGACGTTCCTCGTAACCAATTGCAAAAAGGAGATTTGCTCTTCTTTAAATTGCGAGGCAAGTCTCAAATCGGCCACGTGGCCATCTACGCCGGAAATGGAAAAGTGCTCCACACTTGGGGCCCTGGTGGTGTACGCTACGACAAATTGAGCACCCCCTGGTTGGATCAAGGCTTTGTCAAGGCGACTCGCGTACGTTGATTTTTTCTCCCCCCGGATTTCGGGGGTTTTTTTATAGAGGGCGGGTGGAGCCCTACCGCTGGAGAACGGGATCCTGAGAATAACGCAGAAAGGAGGGGCCATCGCAGGCGTGTTGATTAGCCCTAATTTAGGTAGGAGTAGGACGGTGAAGAGCCTTTGCGCTCTCTGTAAGAGATCGTATCCGTCCCACCATCTCCGTCCCCTCAAGAGATTTTACGATGAGGGGCAATGGGAAGAGCGAAAGGATTGTTTCGTCCCTTCAACCACTTTATGGTTCATCAACAGCTCTGGGGCCATCGATTTCAACAAATTTGTTACCAGGAGACTATTTAGAACTACTTTATAAGAGAGACAGAAGTGGAGGGGCTGGTGTCCAGAATCGTGCTGGTGGACGAATACTACCAGATTGTGTTGATCAAGGTGGAGCATCGGCGGGCATCAGGGTTCCCTCCTTCCGTATTAAGGAACCTGGTGGATTGTCAACTGGTTTTGTTTGCGATTTATCGACTAAAGGTAGTAAATAAAAAAACTTTTTTTACTCTCAATGAACAGTTCTTCTCCCATGTTCGTGCCTTGTTGAATTCAAAGTGTTATAGTATAGAAGACAATCTCTTCGGACAAGCGGGATCAACTGGCGGGGGACGCTGCCAAAACTACGGGCGTTATCCTCCGAACACTTTCACTCCCCCCAATAGGAGTAACAACAGGGCGAGCCCTATGATGATGATGAAATAAATGTTCGCACCTAGGCGTTTTAACCAGTTCAAGGCGGTTCCTCCTCACCAGAGATAGACTTGAATGTCCAAGTGATTTGTTTTATACTCTAGCAGACTTAAATGATAACACAAAAGTCCTATATAATTACCTCGCGATTTATACAGGATGTAAACGGGTTAGCCGTGAAAAGTCTTAAGCAAGCGGATTGTGAAAAAATGCGGGAGGTGGTCTCTGTGTGGGAGGAGATCGGATACCAGCTGAGACAAGCCCGGGAGCAGGCCGGTCTGTCTCTGGATGAGATCAGGGACCAAACTAAGATAGACATCGTCAGTCTGAGGGCATTGGAAAATGGTGATTTTAATAAGATTTCCAGTCCCTTCTTTGTCCGGTCTCATATTCGGGCCTATGCCAAAATCGTGGGTCTGGAACCGACCTATTTGTTGAAGAGATATCGCCCGATTCCAGAGGGTGACAACAGCGAGAATGGGAATGGACTGGATTCCACCGCGACCATGAATCAGATGACAGGCTCTTGGAACCCTGTGGGGGGAGGTTCCCAAGACTTTCAAAATACAATGATCCATCGGCGAAATTCCGAACCGATGGGCACTAGCACAAATCTTCCGGCACCATCCTCTAGTCATGGTCATCAGGAGGAATATGACCCTTACCGGACCCGTCACTCTAAGGCTCTTCCCTCGCTCTCGGATTCCGGGATCGAGGAGTCTGTTGATCCACAGCAGGGAGGGCTCCATTCTGGCAGAAGTCGGATGGGAAAAAACACAGAAGTCACTTGCCAACTTCCTGCACTCCGTCATACCGGTTCTCACCGGGGGGGACAAACTCAGGTTCCTTCATCTGATTCTGATACCGAATATCCTGCCGGTGCTCCAGGGGGAAATGATTTCGGTACCACCCCGGTGGGGGAATCCGGTGTAGGCGATAGAGAGTGGGGGACCCGTTCGGATTCAACCGATTTCAGGAATCCGAGGCCTTTGAGACGGAGTGGGCGTCACACTGCGGCAAATTCCATCGAAGGAATGTCCGAATCCCCCTACGCCGAGGATACCGGATCGGAACTATATCCCGAACCTGTCGGCGGTTTGCCTTCACGATCTACCGGTGCACTAGTTCCTTATCAACCGCCGGTGGAAGATGGGGAAGGGCACTTGTCACGAACCGCTGCACGAAAAGCCATCGATATTTCACCGAAGGCGAAGGGCGTAGGCAAATGGGTGGCTAAGCTCCCAAAAACCTGGGCAGCTCGTATTGCGGTGTTTGCAGCCATTGTCCTGGTTCCGATGACCGCGGTCCTGGCCTATAATAGTCTGAACGAAGAGGAACAGGTGCAAGAGAAACCGCAGCCATCTGGAGAGGGCCAAACCAATGTCGCCTCAACAGATAATAACAACAATTCGTCGTCGGCACAGGTGGTTTCGGTGAATCAGGGAGCCGGTTTTTCCGAGTATAAGTTGAGTGAACCGGCTGCAGTAGACTTACAGTTTAAAGCCCAGGATTCCAGCTGGATTCAGATCCGGGATCAGAAAGAAGCGGTTGAGGGCAGCTACCTGAAAGATTTCACTCTGCAATCCGGGGAAGGTTATTCCTTCAAATTGGAACAGGGCGCCAAGACAGAGCTTTGGATTACCATCGGTGCGCCACAAGATGTTGAAATCACATTGAATGGGCAACGCATCCAGGCAGCTAAGTCCATGCATATCATCCTCAGCGATCCCAATTGAGAGAGAAGGGAAGTGCTCCTGAAAAGGGGCATATTTTTTTTGTGAAAAAATAGTGTGGGTGCTGACCCAGGACGACATGTTCAAATCATTTCTACTAAGAGAGAAAAAACGTAATCCCCACAGGCGTGTTGATTAGCCATATTTTAGACAGGAAAACAGGTCGGGATGTGGGGCGGTGAAGAGCCTTTGCACCCATAGGGCACAAGTCTCGCCAGGGTCGCTTTCCGCTCCCGGGTCTCGCTATGCGTTCTTTGCAAGAGATCGTAGCCGTCCCACCATCCTCGTCCCCTCAAGCCATATTTTACGATGGGGGCAATGGGAGGAGCGAAAGGATCGTTTCGCTCTTCCCATCATCCACTTGATGGTTCATCAACAGTCCTGTAATCCCCAGTACCTGGGCCCTTGCACATGGAATGATTTTGGATCGATAGAACCACGAAAACGACATGTAAAACCCCATCCCGACCCTCTGCAAACGCAGGGGTTCACAACACTTCTAGAAAGGGATTTTTTACAACGTTTTTGCTGAACGATATGATAGGATGAAAAGGAACCTATCATCGATGAAGCGGAGGGAAACCCAACCGGTCAGACGCCATTGATCGGGATCGGTGTCGGATCTTCGCTCCGTAGGATCGAGTGAAGGAGCCCTTTGGAAATGAGATTGGAGAAAAAAAGAATTGCTCTGACTTTTAACCGGCAGGCCGAAGTATACGACAGGCACGCTGTGGTTCAGCAACGGATGGCCCACCGGATCATACAGACGCTGGAAGAAAACAGGGTGGAAGCAAGGAGCATACTGGAGGTAGGGTGTGGAACCGGCTATTTAACCCAGTTGCTCTCGGAATATTTCCCCGATACAGGCCTGGTTGGGATGGACCTGTCCCCCAAGATGGCGGCGACTGCCATGGAGCGGACAGGCGGTCCGGTCCGTTATTGGGTGGGAGATGTAGAAGAAGATCCTCTGGGTGAGGAATGCTATGATTTGATTGCTGCCAATGCTGTCATCCATTGGTTGCAAAACCCGGAAATCACTTTGCAACGACTGGTAGATGCCCTTCGGCCCGGTGGTTTTCTGATTCTTTCTGCTTTTGGTCCGGATACACTTCAGGAGTTGGCTTGGATCTATGATGCCGTTGAAAAGGAGATGGGGCTTCCCCCTTCCCGACAGGTGGGTGCCTTTCATTCTGAACGGGAATGGATCCGACGACTGGAACAGGCGGGAATCTCCTCTCCCCGATTCTTGCAGTGTTGGCAACGGCTTCCCCACTCCTCTGCCAAGGATCTCCTGACAGCAGTGCGGAGCATGGGCGCGGGAGCAGC
>CAUGKZ010000078.1 GCA_959600065.1 uncultured Kroppenstedtia sp.
GAGGCAACCGCTCCAATCTCTCCAACACCGGGACCGGTAACTCCCGCTGAGAGGCGAGGAGCTCCCGAAAACCTTTCTCTTCCGCTTTTCCAGGAAGATGTCCGTACCACAGGAGATACACTACCGCTTCAAAAGTCTCGGAGATTGCCAATTTCTTCGCCCAACACCCCCGGTAAACCAGCTGTCCCTTCTCTCCGTCCACCAAGGACAACTCTGTCTGTGTGACTGCGACTCCTTCCAATCCGGGTATCACTTTCATCTTGCTCTCCCCTTTCTCTTATCTGTAAATTTATCGTACTCGACCTCTACAGAAAAATCTAATTTATTATTATAATAGGGTTGATAACAATATTTTATCTATAGGAGAGGATCCCGTTGAACCTATCCCAAATCCTCACCTTTCTTGAAGTGGCCAAACAGAACAGTTTCCGTAAAGCCGCCCAGAAACTGACCTTGACCCAGCCCGCCGTTAGCGCCCAGATCCGCTCCCTGGAAGAAGAGCTGGGTGCTCCGTTGTTCCTGCGACAACGAGTTCGCCTTACCTCCGGCGGCAAAGCTTTTCTACCCTATGCCCGTCAGGTAGCCGCCTTGTTGGAAGATGGCAAACAGGCCGTTCAGGATACGGAAGAGCTGGTGCGGGGGAAATTAACCATCGGCGCCACCTCGGGAGCGGCCATTACCATCCTCCCCCGCCTCCTCATCTACTTTCGGGACAACCGCCCCCAAGTTCGGGTGACCGTCCACACTCTACCTGGCGATCAGGTGGTGCAGGGGGTGCTGGAAGGACGATTTGATGCCGGAATCAATTATCTGGATCAATCCCTGGATCACCTGAAAAACCAAGTCCTTTTTTACGACACTCTCACCCTGATCGCACCCCTGGATCACCCGGTCGCCCAGGAGCCTTACTTTCAGCTGGAAAAATTAAGGGAAATCCCTCTAATCTCCCTCGTCCCGGAAGCGACGGAACGGAAATTGATGGATCAGATCCTATGGAAAAAGGGAATTCGGATCGAATCCTCCATCGAACTCACCAGTCTGGAAGAAGTGAAGCGGATGGTTCGGGAGGGTTTGGGGCTCGCTCTGATCCCCCGCCTCTGTCTCGACCCAGTGACAGATATCCACCTTAGGCAACTTCGGGTTTCGGGCCTGAATCACCAGCTCCCTGTCGTTCTCCTGTATCCAAAGGAACGATACCACTCCTCCGCCCTCCGCCGATTGTTGAATGACATCCGAGGCATCTACACTCCAGAAGAGGAATAGTCAGGACCCACCCAGTCCCTAACGGGGCTGTCTTTGATTTTGGAAGCCGTTGCGTCCCATTTTTGGCCTTGCGCAATCTTTTCGGTATAATGTGAACAGATTTTTAACAGGCGTGTTGATTAGACATCAAATGAGTTGTGAAAGTGGATATAACACTCGCCAGTCCACTTGCTACCAAGCGAGAATAGGGCTTGGAGGGACAGGGATGATGGAAAGACTACATCTCTCGAAGAGCGCATAGGAGCTTCGCCCCCCCCACCATCCCGATCCTGAGCAAAATATGGTTAATCCCAGGGCTGTTGATTAACCAGTAAATGGGTAAAAAAGACCCTTTCGCTCTTCCCATTGCCCCATCGTAAAATATGGCTTGAGGGGACGGGGATGGCGGGACGGCTACGATCTCTTGCAAAGAACGCATAGCGAGACCCGGGAGCGGAAAGCGACCCTGGCGAGACTTGTGCCCTATGGGTGCAAAGTCTCTTCACCGTCCAAACCATCCCGACCTGATTTCCTACCTAAAATAGGGCTAATCAACACGCCTGATCACAATTAACTTTTGATTGGAGTAAAATCACATCCACGCAAAAAAAACAGCACTTTTCACCACCTTCTCTCTATCACCAAGGAGTGGATCCGGGAAAAAGGATGCACTCAGACCACTTTGAAGGGAATCATGGATCGCTCCGGGCTTTCCAAGAGAGCCGTCTACCACTATGTTCAGAGGCAAAGACGAATTGTTCGGTCACATTCTCAATTCTCTCGATCCGGAGAAAACCGTCGCCCCCTTGATCGCCTTTTCTTACGGCACCCGAATCTGGGATACCATCGCCCCTATTTCCTCCGGATCTTCCAACAGGATCTGTATCCATTGATATTAGAGGCCTTACAACAGGCTGAGGTTGAGGGAGTTTAAATATGTTGTCTTCTTTATTTCTGGTTCTTCATGTGATCGCCGGGTTTGTCACCCTGATTCTCTTCTGGGTTCCCATGTTTACCCGCAAGGGAGGGAAGGCACACCGCAAAGTGGGATGGATCTATGTAGTGGCGATGACCATCGTCGCCATATCTGCCTTTTATCTGGGTATGTGGCGGATCTTTTTCGATCCGGACACCCACCCGGATTCCATATCCTTCTACTGGTTTCTGCTTTTCATCTCGATCCTCAGTTTCGCCACCTCCTGGTATGGAATCCGAGTACTCCGTTTCAAAGGGAGAAAAACGACTCATCGCCATCCTGTCGATGTAGGGATTCCTTTGTTGTTGACCCTGTCGGGAGTGGGAATCTCCCTATATGGGAACACCCTGGACTCTCCCTTACTGACATGGTTCCCCTTGATCGGGATTCTCCTGGGAATCTCCCAACTTTATTACTGGCTTCGACCTCCCGCAGAACGGATCCATTGGAAGATCCAACATCTGACTGGCCTGATCTCCTGCGGAATCGGAACCATCACCGCTTTTGTCGTCTTTGGCGCCCCCCGTCCTTCAAATCGAGGAAGTCCCACTGATCATCTGGTTTCTGCCCACCATTCTGCTCACCCCGGTAATCATCGGCTTTAACGTATACTACAGACATAAGGTGAACAGCCAAAAAAGAAAAAGTCTGACCTCGTAAGCAACATGAATATCCTCCTCGCTCCCGGAAATACTGGGAGCAGAAAGGCAGGGGATCTTCATGGACTACACTTGTGATCACTGTGAGCACCCAACTTCAAGTATTCACCCTATCACCCTGTACAAGAGCGAAGGTGAACAGGATGAGCTTCTGTGTGACGAATGTTATGCAGAGTGGCTGGAAACGACCAAAGGTTGAAAAACGGATCGCCGCTCAAACCAAAGAGAGGACCCGTTCCAGGGCCTCTCTTTGGTTTGGTAAGGATTGTTCATGAACAAAAACAAAAAAAGACCCCGTTTCTGGAGTCTTGGTTGATATATCAGTGGACGCCGATCAGCCCTGCTGTTGATTCGGGGAGGGAAGTACCGTCGAATAGAGGTGGGCCAATTTCTGTTCCAATTCACTGATGATACTCCTGCCCTGCTCCCGCGTGATCAAACCCGCCCGCACCGCAAAGTCGATTTCGCGGGAAAGTCCGAACATTTGAGTGTCCAGCACTTCTTCATACAAAGGACACTTGGGCGCGGTCAGATTATCCAACTGAACCGCAATCAGATGTTCAATTTTTTTCGCATCTTCCCTAAGCAATTGTTCGGCGCGCTGGGTCAGATCGGTTTGAGTCGGTGTCATCACGGTATACCCCCCCATTCAACCGTTCGGTTCCCAAACGGTTCCACATGCGCTCAAAATTAGTGTATCATGACACCGACTGATTTGCAATTTCCTCAAAAAATACTGAGATTCAACTCCTTGGATAATCCCTTCAACAGACGTACTCCACCAATACTGTTCCCTTTTTTATCCAAAGCTGGTCCATAAACTCCGATCCCCATCCGCTCCGGAACAGAGGCTAAAATCCCACCGGAGACACCGCTTTTGGCCGGAATCCCGGCAAGAATGGCAAATTCACCCGAGGCATTATACATCCCACAGGTGACCATAAAAGTTTTTACCAACCGAGCCAGATCCCGGGGAATCACCTGCTCTCCTGCGTCGTTTTGACCGAGACGAGCCAAACATAAGCCCATCTGGGCTAGATCATCACAGTGGATCGCGATGGAACACTGCTGGAAATAGAGTTCCAAGGTGGCCTCCACATCTTCGATCATACCAAATTCCTTGAGGAAATACGCCATCGACCGATTGCGAAATCCAGTGGCCCTCTCCGAATAATAGACGGCGTAATCCAACTCAATCTTCGGGTTTTCTGCCATCTGGCGGACTAAAGTGAGAATCCGGCCCAATCGTTCTTCCACCGTCGATCCCTTGATCAATGAACTGACCACCAATGCACCGGCATTGATCATCGGATTGAGGGGTTTTCCCGGTGGCTGCCCCAGCTTATAAATGGAGTTGAAGGGGTCTCCCGTCGGTTCCATCCCCACCCGTTCAAACACCACTTCTTCTCCCTGGTCCATCAATGCCAGGATCAAGGTGATCACTTTGGAGATGCTCTGCATGGTGAACCGCTCGGGACAATCCCCGGCGGAATAGACCTCTCCGTCACAAGTTCGCACCGAGATTCCCAAAGAAGTGGGATCCTGCTCCGACAATTGCGGAATATAATCGGCTAACTTTCCTTCTCCGATCGAAGGTTTATATCGACCCACCAGCTCTTCCAAAAAAGCCTTCATATTTTTCCCACCTTTCCTCCACACTCTTTATTTTGTACTATTGCTGACTCCTGTATAATGAAGGGGTTGCTGATCATCCAAACAGGAGCGTTTACTATGAATGAAATCATCCAGATTCAAGGAAAAGTAAAGTATCCAATCCACATCGACCCTTCCCTGTGGATTTTTGACGACCGTCGATTTGAGATGTCTGAGCGATTCCCAGAGGTGGACGGTCTCGGCATGGAGTTCGGGGATTTCCTGAAAAACGCCGAACCGACGGAAGATGCCACCAAGTTGGTGATTTACCAGCGGGGAGGCGGGCGGGTCATTCTGCCTCTGGAACATGGGTATACCTGTATACTTCAGTTCGCCCGGGCCGGCAAACCCATCCACCCCGACGGCCCGGCCCTCCTCTTTCTAGCCGACGGCAGCAACCGGAACCGTCCCGTCGATTCGATTGAGAAGATGGAAGTGGTATAGTTTCCCCAGAATGAAAGAACCCGGCTTACCGATAATGCTCGGAGAGCCGGGTTCACTTTCTCTGTAACCAGGAATCCGGCAGGCAACCCAGGTGGTTACCAGGGCCACATTTTCCCTCACGGTAACGGGATGATGGCGAAGGTAGCGGTGGCATGAGCGATCCGCTTTCCTCCCTCGTTCTCCACCTTGCAGTCAGCAAATGCCAGACTCTTTCCGAGGCGAATCAAACGGGCCTCGGAGATCAGCTCTTGTCCGACCCCCGCCTCCAGATAGTTCACCTTTATCTCTACGGTTACGGCGGCCTTCCCTTCCGGAAGGCTTTTGTTAATTAAAGAACCCATGGTGGAATCGACTAGGGTGGCGGTGATTCCGCCGTGAACAATTCCACCCCGATTCATCATATAGGGAGTGATCGGGATACGAAACCGGTAGGTCCCTTCTTCAGTAAATTCTCCGGACAGACCGAGAAATCCGGCAGGATAGTCACTTCCTCGCTCTCGTTTTTGTCTGACGGCTTGAACCGCCAGTCGCAAGAGCTCTTGCTCCTCCTGCGTTCCCGATTCTGTGATCTCTTTTACAGCTTGGAACAATTCCGACATGGGATCCTCCTGTATTTACTTTCCTTGGTAAAATCATAAAATCCGGCTAGAGGGACATGGTTTGAATGTAACGGGTTAGCAAACGATAAGTGTTCTCCAATGCCTCCCGATGGGTACGCTCAAATGCATGGGAAGCATCCACTCCCGGACCGACCAATCCGTGGATCAGATCGTGTCCCGCGCGCATAGCCGCACTGGCGTCCGAGCCGTAGTGGGGGTAGATATCCACCTGATGATAAACCCCTTCCGCCTCTGCCAGTTCCGTCAGTTTTTTCCGCAGACCATAATGATAAGGTCCGCTGGAATCCTTGGCGCAGATGGAGACGCAGAACTCATCGGTGGCCTGTCCTTCTCCGATCGCTCCCATATCGACGGCCAAGTATTCCCGCACCCGGTCGGGGATATTGGAGTTGCCTCCGAAGCCCACCTCTTCATTGGTGCTAAAATAAAAGTGAGTGGTGTGAGGTAGTTGCAAGCCTTGTTCCACCACCTGGAGGATCAACTCCAGCAGAATGGCGGCGCTGGCTTTGTCATCCATGTGCCGGCCTTTGATGAAGCCGCTGTCTGTCACTTCCACTCGCGGATCGAAGGAGACAAAATCCCCGACTTCAATGCCCAGCTCCCGGACCTCCTCCGCATTATGTACCTTGGCATCCAGGCGAACCTCCATATTTTCCTGTTTCCGCTCCTGCTTCCTGGCATCCTCATAGACGTGAACAGAGGTGTGAGTCGCCAGGAGCGTTCCGGTCACCTTTCCTTTGCAGCGAGTCTGCACTGTACAATAATTTCCTTCTACCGTGTTCCAATTGAACCCGCCGATATTAGTGAGTTGGAGCCGCCCGTTCGATTTGATCTCCTTCACCATCGCACCCAGGGTGTCCACATGAGCAGTCAGATAGCGGTGAATCTGATGATCCTCTCCCTTGAGTGTGACCAACAGCCCTCCCTTAGCCGGTTGGCTCCATGAGATCCGCCCTTCATAAGGAGAGAGTTTCCCTCTCAGATAACGGATCGCCTCCTCAGCATCTCCTGTGGGACTGGGGATGCGGACCAGATGGACCAGATGGTCGACGATGGCATCAACATGGGATGTTTTCATGAATTAAGCTCCTTTCGGTGTCAGGTATCCCCTCAAGTATACCAATAGAAAGCCATCGCAACAAAAGAAGGAAGCCCTGACGGCTTCCTTCGTTCAAATGTCCGCTTGATGAAAATAATCAGGAGTGTTCCTCCAAGGAAGATGCCAATTGTCGCAAACAGTCTTCACAGACATTTCTGTTGCGGTATTGCAGGACGTTTTCCACTTGTCCACAAAAGATGCAGGAGGGGCTGTACTTCTTCAGAATCACTGTGGATCCGTCGACATAGATTTCTAGAGGGTCTCTAACATCGATATCCATCGTCCGCCTCAACTCCACCGGTAACACAATCCGACCCAATTCGTCCACCTTTCGTACAATCCCAGTCGCCTTCACCAAATTCACCTCCGTGTGGTATGTATGGGGGTTCTCCCTCTAGATTCCATGCTTTAACCTTAAATCCCTTCTTTTACCGGAGGATGGTCCACTTTCTTTTGTCAGGATCAGTGGGAGGATCTCGAACGGCGTCGAATCAGTGACCTTCACCGCAAACAGCCCCAGACGGTCAGTTATTTACGAGACCTTCCGGTGCGGATCAGGCGGGTCAGCCCCATCACCGTCACTGAAGTCAAAGTGACCAGGATCGCGATCCAGACGGCGAATCCGATCACTTCCAGCCAGTACATGCCTGGGGACACAGGAACCCACTGTATCTCATCCCCCTGCTCGACGGCCACTCGATCTGGAACCGCGTTCAGCCCAAACACCCACCCTGCCAGCAGTCCGGTTCCGGCCAGCGTCAACAGACGTTTTCCCCACTTCCGCAAAAGAAGACCTCCTCTCTCCGG
>CAUGKZ010000079.1 GCA_959600065.1 uncultured Kroppenstedtia sp.
AAATATGGTAGTGTTCTGGGAATCATCACCTCCTGCCTCGGTTGGATTCCCATCCTGGGCTGGATTTTGCATGCAGTTACCGCCATCGCCCTGATTTGGGACGCATCCAAAAACGATGCAGGCCAAGCAAAAGCAAGCTGAGAACGGGCTGTCCACAGCCCGTTTTTTGCGGATTTACAGGAACATGGGTTCGTGATATGATCAATTAGGGAACGTATGTTCTGGAAATCGGAGGGATCGGCATGATTGGAGAAGTGGAAGCCCTGATTCATATTTTGGAGAGCAATCGGCTGGATCAAGTGCATTTTGAAGAAGAGGAGAATGGGTCTGACGAGGTTACGGAAGATGGACACGGTAGTTGATTCACAAAATCATGGTGAGCTGAACGGGGAGAGGCCCCCGTTTTTTTGTTGTCTAGTGCCCCTTCAGGCAACTTTGATCTTGTTTTTCAAGGCGGAGGCAGGATGGTGGAGCGGCTCCGATCTCTTGCAAAGAGCGCAAAGACGAATCAAATCCCACCATCCTTACCTTTCTGTGATTTTCCACACAATGTTCGCTGAGGAGGCATTAGATCCGTCCGTCTGAAAGTCCACACAGAATATTAGATGTTTTAAATGGGATCGAATATTTCCTATGTTTCAGATAGAATGGAGAAAAGTATACCTGTCTTCATCCTTTTGTATTTGAGGCAAAAATATTGGAGGAGGTAGTCGCAAGTGGAAGTGGCTATGCATGTTACCTTCCTGGAAGCATACTCTCGTTTGCCACAAACCGAGCGAAAAAAAACCACGGAGATGATCCGAAAGCTCCGGACAAACTCCCGAACATCCAGTCTCAATGTGGAACGATACCATGAGGCTGTGGATCCACATGTCTATTCAATCCGGGCCAGTCAGTCTTACCGTACGATCGGGCTGTGGCCGGACAAAGGAAAAACCCTACTCCTTCTCTGGGTAGATCATCATGATGAAGCTTATCGCTGGGCAAAGCAGAAACGGTTTACTGTCAATCTGCAAAACAACACCCTACGCATGTGGTCCATGGCGGAGGAAGGAGGGATGACTGGTTTTCCTTTGGATTCCCCATCTACTCAATACGGTCTCTTCTCTATATATACGGACCGCCAGCTATTAGATGTCGGGGTGCCGAAGCAGTTACTCCCTTTCATCCGGGAAATCCGGGAACCCGGTGAGCTGAACCACCCGAAGGAAGAGATTCCGGAAGAGACCCTGGAAGCTTTGAAACTGTTGGCCGAAGGAGAACCCTTCGATGCGGTGTACCAGTTTGTCCTGGAATGGCGTGTGGAACAGAATCAGACGGAACCGGAGGAGAATGAGGCGGAAGCTTTGGAGCGGGTCATTCACAGCCCCGCCTCAAGTCGCAGTATTGTGGTGATCTCCTCAGATGAACAGCTGAATGAAATTTTGGACAAGCCCATGGAGAAGTGGCGCACTTTTCTCCATCCCAGCCAGCGATCAATCGTCGAGGGGAACTACCGGGGACCCCTTCGTCTGCTGGGAGGAGCAGGAACCGGAAAGACCGTCGTTGCGATGCACCGGGCTCGCCGGTTGGCCCGGGAAGTGCTTCAACCGGGGGAGAAAGTGCTGTTTACGACTTTCAATCTCAATTTGGCGGATTCCATCAGACAAACATTGGGGACGATGTGCACCGAGAGCGAGCTGGAACGGATTGAGGTGGTCGCCATTGACCGCCTCGCCAGGCAGATCGTGGATCGTTGGCAAGTCGCCAACATTGAAGCGGTGGTAATGGACCGGAGCCAGTTTGAGAGCATCTGGCGGGAGGCCCTGGATGAGGCGGGATGGACTGAGGACAAATTGCCCTTTGCCCTGGAGGAATATGAACAAGTGATTCAGTATCACGGCGTGGAATCGTGGCCGGAGTACCGAGATCTGCCCCGGAGCGGCCGGGGAGTTCGCATCACTTATGCGGCTCGGGAACGAATGTGGAGTGCCACCCAGTATTATCGGAATCGGATGAGGAAGTTGGGTTGGTATGAATTTACCGACGTCCTCCGCATGGCCAGGAAATGGGTGGAGTCCCATCCTAGGAAAGAGTCGTATCGTTCAGCAGTAGTAGATGAGGTGCAGGATTTCCATCCTGAGGGGCTGAAGCTACTTCGCGCCCTCGTCCCGCAAAGAGAGAATGATCTTCTTCTCTGCGGTGACGCCCATCAACGCATCTATTCCCGCTATGTTACGCTCAGCCAATGTGGGATCGACGTCCGGGGAAAGCGATCCAAACGGTTGCGGATCAACTATCGGACCACCGAAGAGATCCGTTCCGAGACGATACGCACTCTGCAAGGTGTTCAGTACGATGATCTGGACGGCGGGAAAGATGAAGGGAAGGAGATTTCCCTGCTCCATGGGAATCTGCCGGAACGGCACCATTTCCAAACAGAAGAAGAAGAAACGGAGTATCTGGTGAATCAAATCCGGGAACTGCAGAAACAGGGAATTCCGACCGATGATATCGCCGTTCTCGCTCGCAAAAACAAGCTGGTGGAAGAAGTCCGCCAGTCTCTGGAGGAAGCGGGTATTCCTGTCGTCATTATGACCTCCCGTTATCAAAAACCGGAAGCCGGGGTCTCCTGTGGCACGATGCACCGGAGTAAAGGGCTGGAGTTCCGCGCTGTGTTCCTAATAGGAGTCAACCAGGGCATCGTCCCACCCCTCTCCCGCCTAGAGGGTTGTTTCGATAACGAGGAGCGGACCGAAGTAGAAAAGCAGGAACGCTCTCTCCTCTATGTCGCCGGAACTCGTGCGCGAGACCAACTCTTCGTCACCTCCCACGGCGTCCCCAGCCCACTGTGGCCAGTCAAAGAAATTTCCAGCCACCTCTCCTAAACCCCACCATCCCCAAAGGGTGTCCAAAAATGGACACCCTTTTTGGGTAGGGAGGATGATGAAAAATCGGTATACCCGATGGATCTATCGTCCTGATGGAGTGAAATTATTTCGTTATAATAGAGTTCTCTATCAACTAAAATAAAATACAACCTGAACTGGGGGAGAGATCATGCCGGCCTATGGAAAGTTGGTTCGTGACCGCATTCCCGTTATCATAGCTGCTTCGGGGAAAAAGGCAATTTGGCGGGGGATGGAAGATGACGAATAGCAAAAGGAAGTGAGAAAAAAGCTTCATGAAGAATTGGCGGAGTACGAAGCCACGCAGGATGATTCATCCGCTTTGGAAGAACTGGCCGATCTGTTGGAATTGATCTATACGCTTGCTGGTATTCATGGATCGACGCCTGCGGATTTGGAGAGAATACGTGCCGCCAAAGTGGCAGAGAGGGGTGGCTTTAGACGAAAGATTTTGCTGGAGGAAGTGATCGATGGATAATTTGAGGCTCACCACGAAAAACATCTACCCACACTTCCTGCAAGCGATCGAATAAGTCTCATCTATCTATTTTCTTACTTCCTTTATCCAGAAGTCCGGGGCGGCATTACTGGCGGATCCACTCGAGAAAGCGGTGGAAAGGGGAGCTGATATCAAGATTTGTACAGGGGATTATCTTTACTTCACCTCCCCAGATGCACTGGAATTGCTTAGCTCCGTCGGTGGTGTGGATCTTCGTTTATACCGTACAGGTAGCCGGAGTTTTCATCCTAAAGCATATCTGTTTCGGGATGAAGACGAAGGATTGATGATGATCGGTTCTGCCAACCTTTCCGAAAGTGCTCCGAAATCCGGTGTGGAGTGGAATCTGTCTGTAAATAAAGATGTGGATCCATGGGTGTTTGAACAGGCATTAGAAGAATATATGAAGGTGTTTCACCATGAAAAAACCGTGGAAGTCCACCTGGAGATGATCAAGGAATATCGTCAGGAATATAAGGCGTATCAGCGGACCTATTCAGAGATGCCAGAGGAGGAATTAGAGTTTTCTACATCCGATGTGACGTCGGTGGAAGCCACAATCACCCCTCACGAAATTCAACGGGAGGCGTTGCAGTCTTTGGTTGCAACGATGGAAGAAGGCTATGATCGGGCCATGGTCGTGATGGCCACGGGCTTGGGCAAAACTTATATGAGCGCTTTTTTCGCAAATCAATTGAAATTCGCTCACCGGGAAGAGATTTTGCGGCAGGCGGAAGCCACCTTCCTGGGAGTGAGCGCCTCTTGGAGAACGGGATTTTTCAATGGCTCCCGCAAGGAGCGGGATGTGGAGGTTCTCTTTGCTTCGATCCATACATTGTCCATGCTCCATCATCTTCGCTCATTTTGACCGGATGAATTTGATCTGATCATTGTGGACGAATTTCACCATGCGGCGGCCAAGTCTTATCGACGTGTGATCGAGCACTTTCACCCCCAATTCCTCCTGCTCGGGATGACCGCCACTCCGGATCGAACCGCACCGAGGCGACCCAGGCATTGCGGGAAGGCAGGATTGAAGCCATTTTCACTGTAGATCTGTTTCAATGAAGGCGTGGATATTCCACCGGTGGATACGTTGTTGTTTGTCCGCCCGACAGAATCCGTCTCTGTCTTTATCCAACAACTGGGTCGTGGCTTGCGTCTGGCGGAGGGGAAATCCTACTGTCAGGTGATAGACCTGATCGGAAACTATCGAAACTTAGAAGTGAAATTGAAGCTATTCGGGGAGCTGAACAAAAAGAAGGGAAAAACCGAATTTACTCCAACCGCTTTACCGGACATCTGTGAATTTGAGTTGGACACTCAGGCGATCGATTTTATCGCCAGATATCACGAACAGATGCCACTTCGCAAGCGCCGGTTGATGAACAATTATCATGGTGTGAAGCGAAAATTGGGCCACAGACCCGAGTATCTGGAGCTTCATCTTCATGGATGGGAAAATGTTCGGGGATATAAGCAGGAGTGGGGCTCCTATCCGGAATTTTTGCTGGATGTAGAAGAAGAGCTCTCTGACCAGGAAAGAAGTATCGTAATGACATACAAAGACTTGATCCGGGATGTGGAAAGAACGTCCATGTCTCGTAGCTACAAGATGGTGTTGCTGAGATGTATGTTGCAACGAGGGCCAGAGCAGTGGGCTGATCCGATCACAGCCAGGGAAGTAGCGCCCTATTTTTATCAATATCTATCCGATGCACCCTACCGCAAACAGAAGGACCTGACCACCCAAACGTTGAAGGGGGATACAGAGAAAAAGCAGTGACCCAACTGATCCAAACCATGCCTATGGACAAATGGGCAAAATCCTCTAAAGGAATCTTTGTCAGGGAAGAAGATATTTTTTATGTGGAAGGGTATCCGTCGATGCATTCGGAGGAACTACATAAATTCATCACGGACATCTGTGAATACCGGTTACATGCCTATTTTGAAAGAGGGAATGGGAATCCAGGATCCATGTTTGGGATCCTGGATACAAAATTGAAAGGAAAACAGTCCATATAGATAGAACAACGTGGTATATCTTTTTAAGTCAGGGAGCGCTTTCTAGCCTATCGTGAGTGGGGTGTATCCGGTGCGCGCGATGATCTATGGGGTGGCGGCTTCACTGTTCTTTGCAGTTACGTTTGTCCTGAATCGGTCCATGGAGATTTCCGGAGGAAACTGGATGTGGAGTGCATCCCTACGGTTTTTATTCATGATTCCTTTTCTGATGCTGATCGTCGGGATTCGGGGGAAGCTTGCCAGGTTGTGGGCGGAGATGAGGTGGCATCCTGTGGCTTGGCTGAGATGGAGTGGGGTCGGTTTCGGTCTGTTTTATGCTCCTTTGTGCTTTGCTGCTGCCTATGGACCCGGATGGTTGGTTGCTGGTGCTTTCCAGGTGACGATTGTGGCCGGTACCTTGATGGCGCCTCTCTTTTATCGGAAGGTTCGGATCGGGGGCGAGGATAGAAGGATTCGGGAACGGATTCCCGTCCGGGGGCTAGCCCTTTCATCGATCAACCTGCTCGGGATTGTCGTGATGCAATCAGATCACGCTCGGAACTTTCAAATCACTGAAGTGCTCCTCGGTGCACTCCCGTCCTGTTGGCGGCGTTTGCCTATCCTCTGGGTAATCGCACAAGATGATGGAAGTCTGTGAAGGAAGACTGGACACCTTTCAACGTGTATTAGGTATGACCTTGGCTAGCCTCCCTTTGTGGATCCTCCTTTCCTGTTTCAGTTGGGTCCTGTCTGGACCGCCTGAAGAAAGCCAGGTTGTGCAGACGTTCATCGTGGCTCTCAGCTCCGGCGTGATCGCCACGGTCCTGTTCTTCCGGGCAACAGATCTTGTCCGTGGGGACCAGAGGAAACTGTCCGCAGTGGAAGCGACTCAGTCCGGAGAAGTGATCTTTGCCGCTCTCGGTGAGCTGATCCTTTTCCCCTCTGCCCTTCCCTCCCCTCTAGCCTCGGTGGGAATGGGACTGATCGTAGTGGGAATCATCTGTCACAGCCGGTTCTCCCACAAGGGAAAAGCTGTGCAAAAAGCGGCGGTTTGATTACAAAATCAGGCCGCTCGTTTTTATGTACTAATCATGATAGAGTATAGATTGAGTCAGGGCTGTTGATTAACCAGAAAATGGGCGGAGGAAGGGAGTCGTGTGCTACCAAAGCGACGACCTTTGTACCATGGGCACTACAATCCAAAGGAGCTGAAGCTCTAGATGAAGGTAGCCATCCTGCCCAGCGGAGAATCTGGAGAGAGGGCGTTAAGGGGCAACATTCTTCCCTGTGTTGCTTCCGTAAGGCTTTGCTCCTGCCCGATCGGAAGATTTGGAGCGGCCAGTTTTTACTTCCTTGCCGGATGGCAACCGAGCGTGGTAGAACACGATCTCCCCACCCAAAATATGGCTAATCAACACACCTGAGAATGAGTATAAATTCATTTATAAAGAGAAGCCAAATATGGCTAAGGATGAGGAGGAGACCCATTGTCGACGGCTCGGATCTTAAAGTGGATCAGTGGCGGGTTGGAAGGAATCTTGGCGATCCCGGTTCTGGGTGGCCTGATCGTCGTGACGAATTCCTATACCCCATTGGTTGTCATGTTGGTGCTTCATATCATTACCCTGGTGATCAGTATCCGGGCGCAAGTGAACAAGTACGGGAGCATTATGGGGATCATCACCTCTTGTCTCGCTTGGATTCCCATCCTGGGCTGGTTCTTGCATATTCTCGCCGCGATTTTACTCATGATCGATGCGGTAAAAAATGATAGCAAAACAGTGCAGATCAGCTGAAACGGCCCTTTTTGGGGCTGTTTTTATTTGGTGAGGCAGTAATTGATATATGCTTTCTCTTGCAGTGTTGAGTTTCGATTAGTGTTAAGAAGACTAAAAGTTCACGGGATAGTGCATTCCATTTTGATATAGATTAGGCTAAAATTGAGAATTGAATTCCGAGTAAGGGAGCAGTTCGATGGGCTATGAAATATCCGAAATTGGCGAATTAATACGCAGGTTTCGAAAGCTGAAAGGGTTGAGGCTGGAGGATTTAGCAGACGAAAACATTTCTCCAGCTACCATTAGTAATGTTGAACGTGGTGTTT
>CAUGKZ010000080.1 GCA_959600065.1 uncultured Kroppenstedtia sp.
TATCCCCATTTGTCCACAGGTTATCCACAGTTATGACAGGAGGCTTCTTTTTCCGTTCAGATTATAAAAACCGAAAAAAGGTTACAGACTACTCTGTTGTATAAGGGAAAGCAGGGATGGTCATGGTCTCACCAGTTCGGCGCATTCTCTGTGATTCACCGGAGCAAAAGATGTGGAACTTGTTTTTGCTTTGGGAGAATGAAGCCACTCTCCGCACCTTTCTGGAAAGGAAATGTCGTAACCAAGGGATGGAACACCCCTCCAGGGCCGCTTTCCGCGCCGCCCAGCCTTTGATGTACCATGTCAAGCAAGCTCGGGAGTATTATCGGGCAGCACGAGAAAGCGACCTGTTTGTCCGCCCTTTGCTCTCCTACTACGGGATGATGACCTTGTCTAAAGTCCTGATGCTGACCCAGGTTCCCGATTATCCGGAAAACACTGCCGTTCTGCGCCATGGAGTCTCCACACGTAAACGAAAACGCGGAGACTATCAATTTTTCGCCGATGAGGTTCGCGTGCAGCGGGAAGGATTGTTCCCGGAACTGGCCCGAAATCGAGGGTGGGGAAGCCTGATCGGGGACAGTTGGAGCCTGCGGGACTTGTTTGCCCTGATCCCGGAACTGCAAGACGGATACCGTCAGCTTTTTTCTGAAGAGACGCTGGTACCTGTTGCTGTTCCAGAGGTTCCCCCAGTTTCCGATCAAGGGATGCCTCTGGTGTTGGAGGACAGGATACTGGATCAGCTCCATCTCACCTCTCGGGGGTTGGCCAACCGGTTGAACCGTTTTTCCCCAGGCGGGCAAGTCCGCTTCACCTGTGATGAGTCTCCCGCATCTGGTTCGCGGATTCTCCTCTTCTGGCATCATCCTCGCATTTCCCATATTCATCTGTGGGAGCATGGCTTTGCTCACCCCCTGTTCCGAGAAGATATGCATGGGAATCACTGGTTGCTCTCCGTGCAACGGGAGGCGGCTGGCATCCCGGAATTGTTCGTCCACTATGCTCTTCTGTTCGCCCTCAGTATGCTTTGTCGATATGAACCTCCTCTGTGGGGAGAGATGATTCACGGGATGGCTTCGGAAGAGATGGTATTGATCCAAGAGTTTCTGCAAGTGACTCAACGGAAATTTCCCAATCTGATTCTCAACGAACTGTTTGAGGAAAAAATCCTGTTCCAACGAATATGAAAAAAACTCCGCCAACCGGCGGAGTTCCTTGACTGATTTATTCATCCTCTTCCTCTTCTTCTTCCGTGGGAACCCGGGCCAGGGTGGCTACTTCTTCATCGGATTTGACCGAGATCAGTTTGACACCTTGGGCATAGCGGCCCATGCGGGAGATCCCGCCCACATTCATCCGGATCACTACGCCAGAGTTGGTGACGATCATCAGATCCTCTTCCGGAGTGACCACCTTCAGTCCCACCACTTGTCCTTTGGTTTTGGTCACATTTTGCGCTTTGATCCCTTTCCCGCCACGGGATTGGGTCCGGTATTCGGACAGTAGAGTCCGCTTTCCGTATCCTTTGCTGGTGACCACGACCACTTCCCGTTCAGGATGCACCACTTCCATACCGACCACTTCATCATCTTTACCGAGAGCGATTCCTTTCACCCCGGTGGCAGTACGGCCCATCTGCCGAACATCCTGTTCTGGGAAGCGGATGGACATCCCCTGGCGGGTACCCAGGATGATCTCCTGTTTCCCATCGGTCAGGCGGACACCTACAAGTTCATCCCCTTCCCGCATGTTAATGGCAAACAAGCCGTTCCGTCGGATGTTTCCAAACTCCTCCAGCGGTGTCTTTTTGACCACGCCGAATTTGGTACTGAAGAAAAGAGAACTGTCCGAGGAAAACTCCCGAACAGGGATGATCGCCTCGATAAATTCCCCCTGATCGATCTGAATCAGGTTGATGATGGGAGTACCCCGGGCGGTCCGGGACAATTCCGGAACCTCATAAGCTTTCATCCGATAGACCTTCCCTTTATTGGTAAAGAAGAGCAGGTAATTGTGGGAATTGGTGGCGAACAAATGTTGGACAAAATCATCCTCTCGCGTTCCCATCCCCGATACTCCCCGGCCTCCACGACGTTGGGCTCGGTAACCGGACAAAAGCATCCGCTTGATATATCCCCGATGGGTCATAAGGATGGTCACTTCATCCTCCGGGATCAAATCCTCATCGGCGATATCCCCTGTATTCAGCATGATCCGAGACCGGCGTTCATCGCCGTATTTGTCGCGGATCTCCGTCAATTCATCCTCGACCACTCCTAGGATCTTCTCTTCACTGGCCAAAATCGCCTTCAATTCGGCGATAGTCTTCTGAAGCTCATCGTACTCTGCTTCAATTTTTTCCCGTTCCAGACCGGTCAAACGTTGCAGGCGCATATCCAGGATTGCCTGGGACTGTTTTTCACTGAGACTGAACTTCTCTATCAAGCCGTCCCGGGCTTCCTGAGTGGTGCGAGAGCCTCGGATCAAGGCGATTACTTCGTCGATGTGATCCAGTGCGATCCGAAGACCTTCCAAGATGTGGGCACGTTCTTCCGCCTTGCGAAGCTCAAACTGTGTCCGACGGCGAATCACTTCTATCTGATGTTCTAGGTAATGATGCAACACCTGTTTCAGATTGAGCACCAGCGGCTTGCCATCCACCAGTGCCAGCATATTGACCCCAAAACTGGTCTGGAGATTGGTCTGCTTGTAGAGATTGTTGAGTAGCACCTTTGGATTGACATCTCGGCGCAATTCGATGATGATGCGCATTCCGTTGCGGTCGGATTCATCCCTCAGGTCGGTGATCCCTTCAATCTTCTTATCCCGAACCAGCTCGGCAATCTTCTCCACTAGCTTGGCTTTGTTCACCTGGAAGGGCAGTTCATCGACTACGATCCGCATCTTGCCGTTGTTGACTTCTTCGATCCGGGTTTTGGCCTGCATCTTGATGCTGCCACGGCCGGTATGGTAGGCCTTCTTGATTCCGTCTCGGCCCAGGATCAGACCCGCTGTCGGAAAGTCCGGCCCTTTGATGTGCTCCATCAATTCGTCAATGGTGATATCCCGATTTTGAATCATGGCCAGCAATCCGTTGATCACTTCCGTCAGGTTGTGAGGCGGAATATTGGTGGCCATCCCAACTGCAATTCCCGCCGACCCGTTCACCAACAGGTTGGGAAAACGGGCAGGAAGCACCACAGGCTCTTCCAGACGCCCATCATAGTTGGGAGTGAAATCGATCGTCTCTTTCTCGATATCCCGCAGCAATTCCCGTGTGATCGGTGCCATCCGGGCTTCAGTGTATCGCATCGCCGCCGGGGAGTCCCCATCGACAGACCCGAAGTTTCCATGTCCATCCACCAGCATGTACCGGTAGGAGAAATCCTGGGCCATGCGAACCATGGTATCATATACAGCCGTATCCCCATGGGGGTGATAGGAGGCGAGGACGTTACCTACCACGTTGGCCGATTTTCGGTAGGGCTTATCCGACGTCATCCCCAGCTCATGCATCGTGTACAGGATACGCCGGTGCACCGGTTTGAGTCCGTCCCGGGCATCAGGGAGGGCCCGGCTGACGATGACGCTCATCGCATAATCCAGGAAGGAGCTGCGCATTTCCTGGCTGATATTGATCTCATTGATGCGCTGTTCTTCAGGCATTCGCTTCCCTCCGCTTTCTGTTCACGTCCGCTCAGATATCCAGATTACGTACTTGCTTGGCATACTCTTGGATAAACTCCCGGCGTGGCTCCACTTTCTCTCCCATCAGGGTTTCAAAAACCTGATCTGCATCCAGGGCATCCTCCAGGGTGACCTGCAGCAACGTCCGGCTTTCCGGATCCATCGTCGTTTCCCACAGCTGGGTGGCAGTCATCTCTCCCAGACCCTTATACCGTTGCAGCTCCACTTTCCCCTTACTTTCCAGTTCTGAGACGATCTCGTCTTTCGCCCGATCGTCAAAAGCATATAAGATTTTTTTGCCTTGGGTAATCTTGTAGAGAGGGGGCTGGGCGATATAGACATACCCCGCATCAATCAAAGGACGCATATACCGGTAAAAGAAGGTGAGGAGCAGGGTGCGGATATGGGCCCCATCCACATCAGCATCAGTCATAATCATGATTTTGTGATAACGGGCCTTATCCAGCTGAAAATCCTCTCCGATCCCGGTTCCCAAAGCGGTGGTGATGGTACGGATCTCATCGTTGGAGAGGGCTTTATCCAGCCGGGCCTTCTCCACATTGAGGATCTTCCCACGCAAGGGCAAAATCGCCTGAAACATGCGGTCCCTTCCCTGTTTGGCTGTTCCTCCTGCAGAATCCCCCTCCACCAGGTACAGTTCACTGATCTCCGCTTTGCGGGAGGTGCAATCAGCCAATTTTCCTGGGAGGGAGCTCACTTCCAGGGCGTTTTTGCGCCGGGTCAACTCCCGTGCTTTGCGAGCAGCTTCCCGTGCCCGAGCAGCCATCACCGCTTTGTTGATCACTTTTTTCGAGACCGCGGGATTCTCCTCCAGGAAGGTGAGGAACTGTTCGGCGAAGATCGACTCCGTCACAGTCCGGGCCTCGGAGTTGCCCAGTTTGGTCTTGGTTTGCCCTTCAAACTGAGGATCCGGGATTTTGATGTTGATAATAGCTGTCAAGCCTTCCCGGGTGTCATCTCCGCTCAGATTGTTGTCATTCTCCTTGAGCAAACTGTAGCGCCGGGCATAATCGTTGACCACACGGGTGAGAGCCGATTTGAACCCTGCCTCGTGGGTACCTCCCTCGTGGGTGTGAATATTATTGGCATAGGAATAAATGTTGCTGGAAAATCCAACATTGTACTGGAGGGCGATTTGGATCACCAGATCCTCTTTCTCACCCTCGATGAAAATCGGCGGTTGATGCAAGCTTTCTCGATTTTTGTTCAAGTGTTCAACAAAGGAGCGGATCCCCCCTTCGTACTTGAACTCGTGGGACTTTCCTTCCCCACGTTGATCCGACAGCTGGATGCGGAGGCCTTGGTTAAGAAATGCCAATTCCCGTAGGCGGTTTTGCAGGATCTCATAATCATATTCAGTGGTTTCTGTGAAAATCTCTGGGTCGGGTTTAAAGGTGATCCGTGTCCCGGTCTCCTTCGTCTTCCCGGTCACTTGCAGATCGGATTCCGGTCTCCCTTTCCGATACTTTTGAACATAGATTTTCCCTTCCCGTTTCACTTGCACTTCCAACCATTCCGAGAGGGCGTTGACGACGGATACGCCCACCCCGTGAAGTCCACCGGAAAATTTGTATCCTTCATTATCAAATTTCCCGCCGGCGTGCAAGACGGTCATCACCACTTCCACCGCAGGCCGCCCCACCTTGGATTGGATCCCTACTGGAATCCCGCGTCCGTTGTCCTCCACAGTGACGCTGTTATCTTCATTTACGATCACTTGAATTGTATCACAGCGTCCGGCCAAGGCTTCGTCGATACTGTTGTCAACCACTTCCCATACCAAGTGGTGCAACCCTCGACTACTGGTGGCCCCGATATACATCCCCGGCCGCTTTCGGACCGCCTCTAGCCCCTCCAGCACCTGAATCTGTGATTCATCATAGTTTTTCTTCTCAACGGTCACCTTTGAATTCACCTACTCCTTGAGTTCCTTTTTCTCTGGACCCGTCCGTACTATTCAGCGATCCCCCGACGGGAGCCGCCCTGCTGCGCCCGTTTCAACAAAGTCAGGGATGAAATCGGCGAAGCATATACCCCGGTCCGGGTGACCACATAGGACTTCACTTCTTCCTGGGTGGAGATTTTCTCCATCCTTCCCTGCCTTTCCACGTCATCCAAAAAAGGAAGCAGGGTGACAGGAGAGCGCCGATTTCCGGCATCCAGGATGGTGATCACTTCACTGATCCGAATCATCTTATTGCCGCCGAGATGGATAAACACCGTTTCACCCCTGTTCAGAAATACTGCCCTGATGGACCCAACGAATCCGGGCTCGGTCCAGTGTCTCCCGGTCAATTCCCTCCAAACCAGTTGTGGTGACAAAGGTCTGGACACGCCCTCGGATTGCCTCCAGCAGATGCGTTTTACGGCCATCGTCCAGTTCCGATAAAACATCATCCAACAATAAAATGGGATAAGTTCCGGTCTCTTGGTGAATCAATTCGATTTCCGCCAGTTTGAGAGAGAGTGCGGCAGTGCGCTGTTGCCCTTGGGAACCAAAAGTGTGCAGGTCGGTACCGTTGGCAGCGATCCGCAGATCATCCCGATGGGGACCGATCAAGGTGGTTCCCCGCTGCATTTCCTGTTCCCGGACCTTCATCAGTTCCTGGGTTAGCACCTCCTCCATCGATGACCGGTCCATCCCTGGCTCTACGGAAGCCAAGGATTGATATTGGAGGGTGAGGCTTTCACTCCCTTGGGTGATGGAATAATGAATCTCCTGTGCCCATCGGGAAAGAAGGTTCACAAAGGAGAAGCGTTTGCTCCACAAGTGGGTAGATAACCCGATCAATTGTTCATTGAGAACATCGAGGAGGGCAGTCTGTTTTCCCCACCCTTTTCCCAGTTCTTTGAGTAAGCTGTTGCGTTGCTGAAGTAGCTGATTATAACGGGTCAGATGATAGATATAGGTGGGGCTCACCTGTCCGATCTCCATATCGAGAAATCGTCTCCGCACCTGGGGACTCCCTTTGACAATGGATAAGTCCTCTGGAGCAAACAGGACGGCGGTGAGGGAACCGATATATTCACTCAGCCGGCGCTGTTCCACTCCGTTGCGCAGCACCCGTTTGCCACGGGGCGTCAGGCGGATCTCCAACCGTCGGGCCGATTCTTTTCCGGAAACCTCAGCCTTCAAGGAAGCAACCGTCTGTTCCCAGCGGATCAGTTCCCGGTGACTGCGGGTTCGGTGAGATTTCCCGATGGCGAGGACATAGAGAGACTCCAGGATATTGGTTTTGCCCTGGGCATTGGGTCCGACAAACATGTGGAGCTCTCCGGAGCAATCCAGTTTGAGATGTTCGATGTTGCGGAACTGTTTCAGTTCCAGTTGCTCCACGTACATAGCCGCTCCCCTCTCAATCCCTGTGAACCAAACTCACCTGGCCATAGCCTTCGATCTCGACTCGATCTTGCGGATACAGCTTTCTCCCCCGCCGTTCCTCCTGGACTCCGTTGACCCACACTCGGTTTTCAGCAAGAAAATATGTGGCCTGTCCTCCTGTGACCAAAATATCCAATTTTTTAAGGAGTTGTCCCAGAGTGATGGTATCGACGGGTATGGTTATCTGCTTCATCGGATTCACCTCTCAAACCTCAGCGCGTCCGGATCGGCACAATCAGGTGCAAGGCATCCTCCCGGTCGGCAGGCTGAATCAAAAAGGGAGTCATCGTCCCAGTCAGGAGGATCTGGATTTCGTCGGAATCCACGGC
>CAUGKZ010000081.1 GCA_959600065.1 uncultured Kroppenstedtia sp.
CGGATTCCTTCATCACATCTCCCAACTGGCCGGTCAGAGTCAGCTTTCCTTTGCCAGGCAGAACGGATACCTCGATGGTGAGGGTATCCCCACCAGCGGCAGTCCAAGCCAAGCCCGTAGCCGCTCCTGTCGGGTTCGTCTCCTCTGCCTTCCCGTAGCGATATTTTTCCGGCCCCAGATATTTGGGGAGATTTTTGGCAGTGATAACCACCCGCTTTCGATCACCGGAAACCAATTGCTTTACGCCTTTACGGGCCAATTTGCCAAAAGTTCGTTCCAGATTTCGCACACCAGCCTCCCGGGTGTAATACCGGATCACATGGCGAATCGCATCTTTGTGGATCTGGAAATTCTCCTTGGTCAGGCCATTCTCCTCAGTCTGTTTGGGAATCAGATATTCCTTGGCGATCTGTTCCTTTTCAATCTCGGTATACCCAGAAATGTACAGGGTTTCCATCCGATCCAAGAGTGGCTGAGGAATGGTGTGCAGGGTGTTGGCTGTGGTGATGAACATCACTTTCGACAGGTCATAGGGTACCTCAATATAGTGATCACTGAAGTTTTTGTTCTGCTCCGGGTCCAACACCTCCAACAGGGCGGAAGCTGGGTCTCCCCGAAAATCCATCGTCATCTTATCGATCTCGTCCAGGAGAAAGACCGGGTTGGAAGTTCCCGCATTTTTGATTCCCTGAATGATCCGTCCGGGCATGGCTCCTACATAGGTGCGGCGGTGGCCACGGATTTCTGCCTCATCCCGGACTCCTCCCAGGGAGATGCGGACAAATTGGCGGCCCAATGCTCGAGCGATAGAGCGACCCAGGGAGGTTTTTCCCACTCCTGGGGGTCCAACCAGACACAGGATGGGTCCCTTCAGCTGCTGTACCATCTTTTGCACAGCCAGATACTCCAATACCCGCTCCTTCGCCTTTTCCAATCCGTAATGATCCTCTTCTAGAATTTTTTCCGCCTTTTTCAGGTCCAGATCATCTTCGCTCTGTTTTAACCATGGAAGCTCCAGCAACCATTCCACGTAGGTACGGATCACACCACCCTCGGCGGAAGAAGTGGGGATCTTCTCCAAGCGTTGCAGTTCTTTCTCAATTCGTTCCTTCGTTTCTTCAGGCGCCTCCAGCTCTGCCAGCTGCTCCCGAAGTTCCTCCACTTCCCCGAGACGACCTTCTTTTTCTCCCAGCTCTCGCTGAATCGCCTTCATTTGCTCTCGGAGATAGTACTCTTTCTGAGTCTTTTCCATCTGTTTTTTGACACGCTGGGAGATGGTTCGTTCCAGTTCCAGTACTTCCCGTTCATTGTTCAGCATGGACAGGAGAGTCTCCAGACGTTCCTGGATCTCCACCGTCTCCAGAATCTGCTGCTTATCCTCCATTTTGAGGGGAAGTTGGGAAGCGACCACGTCTGCCAGACGACCGGGTTCATCGATATCGGATACCCCTGTCAATGCTTCTGGAGAGATCTTTTTGGACAGCCGCAAATACTGTTCAAAATGATCCAATACCGATCGCATCAAAGCCTCCACATTTATATCATGAACTTCCTCCTGAATGATCTCGCGAACACGTACTTGGTAATGGGATTCAGTCTCCAAAAACTCCAGAAGCCGGGCCCGGGACAAGCCTTCCACCAAAACCCGAATGGTCCCGTTGGGCAATTTGAGCATTTGCCGCACCCGGGCAATTGTACCCATCTTATAAATATCCTCTGGCGTCGGTTCTTCCAGCTGAACCTCATGCTGCGTCGCAAGGAGAATCAGATCATCCTCCACCATTGCTTGCTCCAGAGCTTTAACTGATCGTTCGCGGCCCACATCCAGGTGCAAAACCATGTTGGGGTAAACCAGCAAACCACGAAGTGGCAGCAATGGTAGTACACGTTCCTCCTCTTTTACAGCCATGAATGCACCTCCGAATGCCGTCTCCGATGTCGTTTTGTCGAGCTTTGTACGATTTTATCTTATTCATTCTCTTTTGTCCATGACAGCTGGCCGATTGCGGATTTTCTCAGGTCATCGGCGAAGGGGAGGCCGTCAGTACCGTCGATGCAGACATCGTACCCTGTTGCTCTTCCTCAGTAGCTTCTGTAGGCAGAGCTTGCAACACCTCTTCAATTTCTCTAACAGGGATCACCTGAATCCCATCCATCTCCGAAAACAGCGCCTGCATATTTTCTTCAGGGATTAATACCCGTTTAGCTCCTGCCTCTTTGGCCGCCTCCACTTTGGTCACAATTCCGCCAACAGGTCTCACTTTCCCATGGATACTCAATTCGCCGGTCATCGCCAAGCGATTATCCACCCGGATCCCCCGGATGGCAGAATAGATCGCAGAAGCCATAGCGATTCCCGCTGAGGGACCATCCAAGGGTACTCCGCCGGGAAAGTTGAGGTGCAAATGATAGGCATAAGGATCGATATCCGTTCGGCGCAAAACCGTTAGCACATTGTCCACCGAGCTGCGAGCCATGCTTTTTCTGCGCAGAGTGCGATGCCGCCCTCCCAATTCCTCTTCATCCACCAGCCCGCTGATCTGAATGGAACCCTTCTGTCCAGGGCCTGCCGGGATCGCAGTCACTTCAATCTCCAGCAGAATTCCCATGTTGGGACCATGGATGGCCAGCCCGTTTACCAGACCCGGTTGAGCTTTTTCCGGCACTTTTTTATCCGGGCGCGGTGTTAATTGACTGCTGTGAACCACCCATTCCACATCAGAGGCTCTGATTTCTTTTTTACCTTCAGTCAGTGCTAATCCACCAGCGGTCTGTACCATATTGACCGCTTCTCTGCCGTTAGTGGCATATTTCTTGATCACATCCACTGCGGCAGGCTCATGATCAAACCCAATCCGCTTGATGGCCTGATCTGCAATGCGAGCGATCTCTTGCGCCAGAAGCGGCCGGAAAAAGATCTCCACACAACGGGAGCGAATGGCCGACGGAATCTCCTCTGGCGTACGCGTGGTAGCTCCCACCATGCGAAAATCAGCAGGGAGACCATTTTGAAAGATATCGTGAATATGGGTCGGGGTATTCACGTCTTCTGAACTGTAATAGGCGCTTTCAAAAAAGACCTTGCGATCTTCCAGAACCTTCAAGAGCTTATTCATTTGCATCGGATGCAGTTCTCCGATCTCATCGATAAACAAAACGCCCCCATGCGCCTTGGAAACCGCCCCAGGTTTGGGTTGCGGTATTCCCGCCATGCCCATGGCACCGGCTCCCTGATAAATGGGATCGTGGACCGATCCGATCAGAGGATCGGCGATTCCTCGTTCATCAAAGCGAGCGGTGGTGGCATCGATCTCCACAAACTTCGAAGTGATGTTGAAAGGAGACTGTGGATTTTTTTTGGCCTCTTCCAATACCACCCGAGCTGCAGCGGTCTTTCCCACACCCGGGGGGCCATAGATCAGGATATGCTGAGGATTGGGTCCACAAAGAGCCGCTTTCAACGCCTTGAGCCCCTCTTTCTGACCCACAATCTCTTCAAAGGATGAAGGCCTGGTTTTTTCCGACAAGGGTTCCGTCAAGGAAACACTGCGCATCTTCCTCAACTTGTCCATCTCTTTCCGGGATTCCCGATCCACCGCGGAGCGGCTGGATTGCTGATTCCGAAGCAAATTCCAGAAATACAGTCCGATCACTAGCGAAAAGAAAACCTGCAGAATCATAATCAAGATTGTCCAGTTCAATTCCCTTTCCTCCCCGTCTGTCTTCAGGTCACACAAAGGTCGATACCCTTATATATGGGTGTTAGTAGGACCGCCGGTTCCAAGGGATAATCCGGGACAAAAAAACGCCGTTTCCCCCATCAGGGCCACGGCGACAGGCTTGCGCGTTGTTACAGCGCTAGATGAACAGGATTGCCTTTTTCTTCATTTTCACTAGTATCCATCGTCTCCCTCGCTTCTCCCGTCTCCACCCGTCGGTCAAAAGAGGCGGTGGTCATCCGCAATTGCACTGGAAGCTCTTCCCCCACCTCTGGGAGAGGAGAACCGGCAGGAAATAAAAGGACACTGGTCTGCATATGTGGCGGTTCAGCGAACCACAGTCGTTTTCCACGATAGGTGAAGGGGCTGAGATGGCGATTGAACAAACCCAGCACCCAAAAGGCCGTCAGCTTCAACCAATCTTTCAGTCCCCGGGAAAAAGTGGGCGCTTCCAAACCGACACCATTCGCCGTTCCACCAGCCAGAAACACCAGATGCCCGTTTTTGCGGGCGCGCTGTTGTTTGTAGCCAAAGCGCTCCCCTTTGCTTATGGGTTGTACATCCAATACGGTGCTCTTGGTTTCAATAAAGGATTTATCAGCAAGCCAGAGATCGGTTCCCAGGCGCATCGCAAACCCGACCTCAGGCCATTTTTCCGCCAACTCCTGATACTGTTCCGAAGACAGGTGACTCACATACATGCGACGGGGAGGAAGGCCCACCCGTTTCATCGTTTCCAACCAATCCTCGACACACTTCTCTTTTACCTGGGAAGTTGTTTTTTCTTTGGGAAAATGAATGGAAAGACCTTCGATCTCCAGTTTGATCCGATCCGTCTCTGCCTTTTGGATCCATTCCGGCAACAGACCGGCATCCTCCAGGGAAAAACCGTATCGTTTCATCGGAGATTGGCCCTTGAGCAAAAGTTTCAATCGAAAGGGCTCCTCCATTCTTTCTCCACGGGAGAGCAATCCATCGATGGCAGTGACGAGAAATTGCAGATGATCCCGACTCCCCACAGTGTACACCCGTTCTGAAACCAAGTCGGCTTCCCTCAGTTCCGACATCACCGGTGTCAGTACAATCACCTGCTCGAAAGGATGAGTCGCTTGCAACTGTCTCGCTTCTTCCACCGTTCCCACGGCAATTTCTCGCTTGCCGAACTTGCGTGCTGCATCCGCTAACACTTCATTGCCAAAACCATAGCCGTTCCCTTTGATCACCGGAACACAGCCGGGATAGAGTTTCTCCATCTGTTCCATATGCTGAAACCAATCCCGCCGGTCCAGATATAAGGTGAGACTCATTGTCGACCACCTCTGTCATCGCTTCTTCATGTACATGTCAAAGGCCCAATGGAGAACAGGTTGCAAGGGGTAATCCCATTCTCCGATCAATTCACAAGCTTCCCCGCCAAAGCCCAATTTAAAGCGGAGTAAGCCATACAATGGCTCCGATTCATCCAGGGCATCACTGATTCCCCGAAAATCATAAGTATGTGCCCCCAGTTCATGAGCGTCCTGAATCATCCGCCACTGGATCGCATGGTTGGGCATCTTTTCCCGCATCTCATTTCCACTGGCTCCGTAGAGATACCATGTGTGGCCATTAGAATGAATGGCAAGGGTTGAGGCCAGCAGTTGCTCCTCATACTTTGCCAAATACAGCCGAATTCGGTTCGGATCCTCTTTTTTCAGTGACTTGTACATCGTTTCAAAGTAAGAGTAACTCCGAACGGAAAACTTGTCCCGCACCGCCGTTACTTTCAGGAGATCATAAAACTGGGGCAACTCTTCCAGCCCGCCTTCAATCACTTCCACACCTTGCTTTTCCGATTTCCGCACATTACGACGCCAGTTGGAATGAAAGCCGGCAAAAACCTCATCCAGAGTCCGATCCTGCAACGGCAATCGGAACACATACTGGGGCTGAATTGCAGAAAAACCGCCTTCCGCCTCTTTTTTCTTCCAGCCCATCGCTGTTAATTCTTGCTGGACATATTCCGCATGGGCATCCACTTCATCCGGACCCAGATCGCGAAAGGTTTTTCCTTTGAGATCGTGATCCCGTACTTCTTTGAGATAATTCTTGATCGTGGGAGTCTTCCATTTGGCCCGTACGACCGGGGGTTCCATTTTGATACTGAACACGTTACGACGACGGAGAAACTCAAACATGGGTTCAAACCATTCATTGATGTTTTTTGCTTCCCAGTCGATCACCGGTCCCCGGGGGAGGTAAGCCAGATACTTATTCAAACCGGGGAGTTTGCGGTATAAGATCAAAGCACAGCCCGCCATTTGCCCCTCTGTGTCAAACCAGCCCAGGAGATCGTTTTTCCACTCGGTTTTCACTTCTGCCCAAGAAGGGTACTGCATGAAATTTCCCAAAGGTTGTTTTTCAATGAAGGACAAATAATCTTCCCGAGAAACCACTTCCACTTGCATACAACCACAACTCCACTTCTGATGATTTCCAATTAAATTATATAATAATAATCTGCCAACAGTATTCTATCACAAATACTCCGGAGAAGTCCCCTTTTATTCAACAGCAGAAAAAAGAAACGCACCCGCTGTCGAATGCGTTTCTTTCATTTCTTTCAGGCGCTCTCTTCTTTTTTGTTCACTGAGCGTCCTTTGCGGGTGGTCAGGCTGGGGGCCACCTTGTTTCGGACGGTGGCTTCCGTTACCACGCACTCAGACACATCGTCGCGGGAGGGAAGATCGAACATGACATCCAGCATGATCGATTCGATGATCGCACGCAGACCCCGAGCACCGGTGTTGCGCCGGATCGCCTCATCCGCGATCGCCTTCAAGGCATCTTTTTCAAAGGTGAGTTTCACATTATCCATTTCCAAGAGCTTCTGATATTGCTTGACGAGGGCATTCTTCGGCTCGGTCAAGATCCGAACCAGAGCATCCTGATCCAAGGGTTCCAGAGTGGAGATCACCGGCAGACGGCCGACAAATTCCGGAATCAGACCAAACCGGAGCAGGTCTTCCGGCAAGACCAGCTTCAAGTACTCTCCCTCTTTCAGATCGTCGGTATTGCTGTCAGAACCGAAACCAATCACTTTTTTACCGATCCTGCGTTTAATGATCGGTTCCAAACCATCAAATGCACCACCACAGACGAACAGGATGTTGCCGGTGTCGATCTGGATAAACTCCTGATGAGGATGTTTCCGTCCTCCCTGAGGAGGCACACTGGCCACGGTGCCCTCGAGGATTTTCAGAAGTGCCTGTTGAACCCCTTCACCGGAAACATCTCGGGTGATAGAGGGGTTTTCAGACTTGCGGGCCACCTTGTCAATCTCGTCAATATAGATAATCCCCCGTTCCGCCTTTTCCACATCGTAATCCGCAGCCTGGATCAGTTTGAGAAGAATATTCTCCACATCTTCCCCCACATACCCGGCTTCAGTCAAAGAAGTAGCATCGGCGATTGCAAAGGGAACATTCAAGATCTTGGCCATCGTTTGGGCCAACAATGTTTTCCCGCTGCCCGTCGGTCCGATCATGACGATATTGCTTTTGTGCAACTCTACATCGTCGGACTTTTGAGAGCTGTTAATTCTTTTATAGTGATTGTAGACGGCAACAGAGAGCGATTTTTTGGCTTGCTCCTGTCCGATGACATACTCATCCAGAATGGTATTGATCTCCTGAGGCTTCGGCAGGTTCTCCAGA
>CAUGKZ010000082.1 GCA_959600065.1 uncultured Kroppenstedtia sp.
GGGTATACCCAGGAAGGGCAGGGTCCTATGGTTGAAGACGATCAGGGCTGTTTATTATCCGAATTTTGGTAAGAAATAAAGTCGGGATGGTGGGACTTTGATTCGCCTTTGCGCTTTTTGCAAGAGATCGTAGCCCTCCCACCATCCCCGTCCCCTCAAGCAATATTTTACGATGGGCACTTTATGGTTATCATTAACCAACAGTTAACCCCCCCAGTTTGAAAACAGGGGGTTAACTGAGGTCTCATTTTATTCCTTTATCCTCTTCTCTTCCGCTCATGTAGTGTGCGTCCCTGCTTGTCTTTCCACTCTATCCAGCCATTTGCGGAACGTCCCATCACAACCGAGGCTGCTGTACTAGGTGAGCTGAACAAGTGATTCTCGTTAAAAACATAATGATCTCCACGATCAATCACAATCGCATCCTCCATCAACCTTCGGCGCACCTTGGGAACGGTGGTTCCCTCCACACTTTTCACTACTTCTTTGGGCATCTGAGACCCACTCAGAACCACAAACCCCTCACTGGTATACTCCCCTTTGCTGGCAAATCCTTTGCGTTGACAATAGAATAAATCCTTTTCCTCAGGTCTTTGTAATCCGTCAAATGCGGGATACCCCAAGGTAGTCAGTAACAATTTAATGGTATCAAAATGGTCATATAGATCCGCCATATCTGGCTCTGGAACATAGGACTGAGTGGGTACGATATCGTTTACCACCTCATACCGTTTCTTCTCAACCAGCTGTTGAAATGCATGGGATTCCAAAAACTTGACATGGGCTTTGGTAAATAACAACGCCTTAGTTGTAAATGCGATAGCAACGTTCCAAAAGTCTTTCTGTTTGTGATGTTGGAGCAATCGATCATAACAGTTTTCAGCCTCTCCTACATAAACCTGAGGCTTGGAACCATCTTCAGATATCCCGAAAAGGAAATAAAGGCCTACCTGTTTCACCTCATCCCGTTTACTCGCCTCCTAAAGTTGGGAACGCGGAATCAAAACTGCTTGAGTCATCCGGCTTGTAATATGTGCAATCTTGATCCCACTGGGGGAACCTTCTGGCAAGAAGATCTGAATCGTTTTCGGTCGATTGTCCATCGGATTCACCTACATCTGCCATGATCAGAATTGATTAGACGATAAGATCAAAATTGATTTTTCTTGGAATGAAAAACATGGGCCAGAGAGTACATGTTGGTAAACAAAGTGACCGGGCTGTTGGCGAAAACATACCACTTATAAATATCGAGATACTCTTTTATTTCATTATTTAGTCGGTCCGGATAATATACCACCATCGGAATTGGCAAATCGGAGTCTTTCTTAATCTGTTTCAAAACTTTTATTAAATCTGAATCCCGTTGATCCTCTGCATTCAAATCATATTCATATACAATAATATCCACTTCGTTCAGCTTTAAAAGCTGTGATAGACGATGGTAAGGCGGAGCTTCATAATCGATCTTCAAATTTTTATCCAAAGGCGAGGTGGACAAAAGTGGGCGGATATTTCCTCGATCCAAAACTAGGATTTTAGAACTCTTATACCAAACTTCCTTATCAACAAGTTCCCCGAGTTCCCCAATCCGATCCTGCAAATCAGTCACTTCATTTCCGATTACTTTTTCAAATGCCTGTTCTGCCCTTCCTTCAAATTGATTCTGAACAGTATTTTCCACATCCTTTTTTATCTCTTCTGCTTTTTCATCCGCCCGCTTTTTTATACCTTTGACTGATTTTACGTCAAAAAAAATCAGAGTAGCACCAATGACTGTGACCACAAGCGGGAGGACACATTGTAATAGATTAATAAACCGATCCCATTCCCCTTCGACAAACTCCCGATAGGACTTGGTTTCTTCTTTGAGGTAGTCATAACTGTCGTTTTTAGCACTCAACTGATTCATCTCTTTTTCCAGCTGTTCCACTTTCTCCGACAGGTCTGGATCCGCTTTTTCTGCCGCCGATACGTCAGTATGAAGGGTTAAAAAGGAAGTGAGGAAAAAGACGACGATCATTCCCCAAAAAGATGCTCTTTTACTCATTCTCTCTGTTTCCTCCTTAGGTAAATACATAGATCATTTTGCGTTATTACCACGGTCAGATCATTCTACGGAGAGCTGCCAGCCCACAATTCTCAGGTGAGATCCAACATCAAGCTGTGATGAAATTACAGGGGAAAGCAACCATGAAAGGGTGTTAACTTGTTCCCAAGGTCGGTCTTCCTGGCTCACTTAATCATGTCCATCACCGACGAAATCACCTGACCCACTGCTGAGGTAGCACCAAAGGCGGCTTGCCATTTTTGCAAGCGATCTAGCAGAAGATTGGAGAGCGATTTCCCCTCCTGACCTCCCTTGCGGATCATTTCTAAGATTTCATAGGTTGATTCCTTTTCTTCTTCTGGAATCCGATCTGTATCTGCCAATAACTGTCGGAGTTCCTGAATCAGACGGCCCAGTTCGTCTCCCTGTCCATTAGAAACGTAGATGGTAGACCCATGATTGGCAAAGTTGACTTGACTTCCAGAAGCATTATGAAAGACCACGTGTTCGGAGTGCTTCTCTTCTGTCATCAAATATCTCCCTTCGGTTTCTGTTCAATATTGTCAATCTGGATCCTCGATTGATTATCTGCGTAATTGATGATGCCATGATTGATGACAGTAGTTTTGGAAATTCCTTTGGCTGATTTGGCCATTCTTTTGTTCATCCTGCCAACCATGGCCTCAATCTGCTCTGCAGGAATCTCCGCTCTGCTCGGCGGCAATCGGTGCAGTCGCTGTTTCAACTTGCCAGAGGGTTTGTGGCTCATCCGCCCAAACACCTCCATATCCCCGAAGACCAAAAAAGATTCCTTCGCCCGGGATACTGCCACATTTAGCAAATAGCGGGTGTTATCGTAAAACAACGACTGATTGCGATGATTTGGTCCTCCATAGGTGGCGGAGAAAAGGATAATATCCTTTTCCGCACCCTGCAACGAATGCACCGTATCCACAGTCAGGCCCTCGATCTGATACTCATTTTTCAAATATCTGCTGATCAAGTTGGCCTGTTTGCGGAAAGGGGTGACGACAGCGATGATATCCTCCAATCGTCGGGTTCCTCCCGTCCATTCATCCTTCATCTGATGAATCCACCAGGCGATGGTTGCCGCCTCTTGTTGGTTTTCCCAACTCCCTCCCACACGTTCAGCTGTACCTACCACATGCAGGTACCCCATTCGGGGAAGGTCCCTATATATTTCCTCACCGGGAGCGGGATTCTTGGTTCGCGGCACCAGGCGCCCCTGATAGCACAAATCGTTGCAGTATTGAATGATGTCCTCCCGGCAACGGTAATGATCGGTCAGCCACATCCCCCCTAAATCGTCGGGTTTTCCAAACCGGCTCACCCGCTGGGCGATCTTCATCACACTGCCGTCCGAGACAGCCAGTCCGCTTTGGCTAAAATGGTCAAAGCTTGTCCCTTCAGATAAAAAACCGAACAGGTTCACGTTGGCTTCATCAACAGTAGAATTGACCCGCGGGATTGGCTGTAGCTGTTCCGTATCCCCCACCACCAGTGCTCGATCGGCCAAAGCAAAAACGGGTCCAGCCTGCTCAGGCGTGACTTGCCCTGCCTCATCGATAATAAGGAGATCGATGAAACCGTATAGATAATTCTCCGGGTCCCGAAAACTTCGAAAAAAATTTGGAGCAGAAGCCAAGGTGGACACGAGACACGGTGTCAATTTGGCATATCGACGCCACCCTGTTCCATCCTGTTCCTCAGAAGGGCTTTCTGTTCTCTCCTGGAGCCAACGAGATTCCCAATAATGGGTGGCCAATAGGAAAGCCTTGTATCTCAAATGGGTGTCCAGATAAGTGAACCAGTCCTCCTCCGGGGAACTTTTAGACCGATGCTTCTCCTTCCACTCGACCCATTTCTCTTCCAGCTTTTCCATCCGGTCCCGAAACTCTATTAATTTGTGAAGTCGTTGGTTGTGCTCGGTGTACTTCTTTTGTGCCTCGATCTCTCTTCGAGACAACTCCTCTCTTACAGCTATATCTTTATATGAAGAGAAGGACATCTCTACTCTCTTTTCTCGCATAAACGATTCATTAGCCACCGACTGCAGAAATCCGAGAAAGGGATGCAGAAAGGAACGGTTTTTCACATCCTTCAACCAATCGGAATAAAGGGATTCCAGGCGCTGATGCTCTTCACGGGACTGCCCTTCTGCCACGGTTGCCTTGGCAATGGCTTGCTCCAACCCCTCCCAGGATTGAAATTCCGTTTCCAAGCGCTTTTGCAATCGTTTCCGTTCATGAAATTGGATAATCATGTCCTCCATCGTTTCGCAAACATCGGAGAGTTCGCGATGCAACCGTTGCTTCGCCTGGTTCAAATCCGTTACGGAGTCCCCAAAATATTGCCTACATCGATAAAGGAAATGATCCACCTGACTTTGCAGGTTTTCCTTTTCCAAATCAGCGACAAACCCGATCATTTCCTCCCGCCGACCCCCTCGTGTTCTTTGCCGGAGAACAGAAGGATATTTTTGCTGTTGTTTCTCGAACATGGTCTTGGAGGCACAAAACAAACCATAACTGTTCACCCCAGGAATCCAACGGGAAGCCAGTGGATACAGCTCTTTTGCCTTCGGATCCGTTGCCCCCGCTTTTTGAAAGCTATCCAGGATGTTTAATATCGCACGATTATTGCTGGAAGCAGCCAATATCACCGGAGGTTCCTTCCCATCCAAGGCCCGTCCAATCCACAGAGAGGAGACCACGCTTTGGATCAGGGTCGTCTTTCCCGTACCTGGCGGTCCGTTGACTCCCAATACCTCCCCTGCTTCCAAAGCAAAAAAATGGTGAAGGGTTTCCCGCTGGGAAGAAGTGAGGGGATATTGGTCCGTCATCTGCCCGTAATGTCGGGTTCCATAGTCACCGTGCTCTTCCAGCGTGTTCTGACTTCGTTTTTCCCTGGCTCCTGTGTAGGTTTGTAGTAGCCCAGGGTGCTGCTGTTTTCCCTTCAAAAGGTCATGGTAGCAGTTAGCGATGTGGTAATAGGCGGCACTGGCCGTCTTTCCAAACCAAACCACTGCATGAGGAGACCGATGGTACCCCTCTAGTTCAAATCGTGCCGGTGCTTTCCCGGTCACTTTTTTGAACAGATGCTCCGCATCTCGCCAAACCATTTCCCACGTTCCCTGTTCCGGATGGGGATGCTTGTTCCGATATTCTTCCCATGCCGCTAATTGACCCACCACAACTGGAGTGTAAGTCTGATCGAAAGGCTCTAGATACTTTCTCGGTACAAACGAAGGGTTGTCCTTATTTGGGTGCAAAGACCCGTCTTCCTCTAACCGAGCTGGGATCACTAAAGGAAACAAGCGGCGATCCCGATCCCCTTTCTTTCCTTTTTGTTCACGAAACAAAGGAAAAGGGCAAATCAACACATCTAGTGATCTCTTGTGGTTCCAATCCGCCTTTTTCTCCACAGCCTCAAATGAAGAAGGAGACAGCTGCCCTTCTGTAATCTCCTCACATGGGAGATCCACGTAATTGGTGATCTGAGATTCCTGAAAATCCAATCGATCCCCGTCTTCCACGCTTCTTTGCCAGTAACGGAGCACTCTCTTCGTGTTGTCCAATTTCATCCCCTTCGCCAAAATATTTATTATAATCACGAATATTATTATACTATTTCATCCAAAAGATTTCCATATCTTCGAGAACCTAAATCCGGATTTTATCGTTCAGTTCACTTCCTTGAGCGGCAAATAATTTTGTCTCCAATGCCTCCAATGCCATCACTACTCAAACCTACCCTAACAATTTAACACAGGGGGCTCGGTCTGATGCTCTCCGTATTCCCTTTCATTATGTTATCTTTAAAATACAAAAAACAGGGAGAGGTGATCCTGGATTGGCTGTGGATGCTAGCACCCAAGTGAAGATGCCCCAGAAAAGACAGCTGTGGAGCTTAAGTGGCTCCCATATGTTGAACGACATTATGACGGCGGGTATCGTACCTGCGCTGATGCCTCTGTATAAAGAGGCATTTGATCTGACCTATACCCAATCGGGGATGATCGTCCTGATCTCTTATCTCGTTTCTTCCGTGATGCAACCCTTATTCGGCCTGTGGACGGATCGGACGCCTAAACCCTGGTTGCTCCCGTTGGGAGTCTTCCTGACGGGGCTCGGTTTAGCCCTGTCCGGCTATGTCCCCTCTTATGAATGGCTACTGGTGGTGATCGCTTTGTCGGGACTCGGCTCCGGGCTGTTTCATCCCGAAGCCTCCCGAGGAGCTCATCTGGCCGCCGGTGGCGCTAAGGGAACTGCACAGGCCATTTTCCAGGTGGGAGGGAATGCCGGGCAGGCCCTGGGTCCTCTCATGCTCCCCCTGTTCGTCCTATCCACCGGATTGTCTGGATTGATCTGGTTTCTTCTGTTCGGCTTTGTAGGGGCCTGGCTGATGTGGCGAATCCTCCCCTGGTATCGGGAGCGCCTCAATGAAGAGCGACACACCCAAACAGCCGTCCAAGGTAAAAGCTATCTCTTGGGCCTGATCTTTTTGGTGCTGGTGGTTCTCCTTCGTTCCTGGACGCAAATCGGAATTGCGGGGTTCCTACCCTTTTACTATCTGCAACACCAAATTCCCCTGGAGATCGGAGAGATTTACACTTTTCTCTTCCTGGCCGCAGGAGCCGTCGGTACATTTATCGGGGGAAGGTTGTCGGATCGGATCAGTCATAAATGGCTGTTGTTCGGTTCCATGTTCCTCACCGTCCCCTTTGCCTTATTAACCCCTCTAGTGAAGGGGCCTGCCGGAGCGGTAATGCTGATTATCTTCGGATTTTTTGTTCTCTCCTCCTTTGCGGTTACAGTCGTCTACGGTCAACGGCTGCTACCGGGAAAAGTGGGACTGGTGTCCGGATTGATGATCGGGTTTGGAGTAGGAGCCGGGGGCATCGGGGCTACATTTCTCGGGTGGGTCGCCGACCGCTACGGTGTTCCCTTCGTATTGGAATGGATCTTCCTCCTTCCCTTGCTAGGTAGCCTGCTCACTCTGTTCATCCCGGACACTCGTAAATTGGAGACGACTTGATCGAATATCCCAAGCTCATCACAAAAACGCCATCGGTCTGAATCCGCGGCGTTTTTGCGTTTCAAACGTTATAATCTAAAAACGGAGGGTGAGCTTTTTTCTATCAGCATCTTATTTGTACAAGATAAACCCATCGGTGATGCCCAGCTCCTGAATCTCTTTCAACCTATCCTCTGCATTGGAGCGTTGGCTGAAGGCCCCTGCCTGTACCCGATAAAGCTTCTCTTGATCCAACTGGGTTTCAAGGATCGTCGCCGGGATTCCCTTCTCTTCCAGATGTTTTTTTCGCGCTTGGGCATTC
>CAUGKZ010000083.1 GCA_959600065.1 uncultured Kroppenstedtia sp.
GAACACCTGAAGCTTGAAACTCAAATGTCCCTTTGCCGCGATATTTTCATTCCGATCGTTTTGCTGATTTTACAAGAGGATTTTGCTGGCTCCTGGCTTCAACTGTTGTACCCGCCTCAAGTACGCGGTAACATTGCGATCCTCCTCCAGCGGGTACTCGTAATGGAACCATTCCGCCACTTCCTTCGATGTCTGGCGGAATAAATCTAATGTGGCGAACAACGCTTGCCACACTTCGCCGTATGTTCCGCCTGGATAAGTAGTCATCAGTGCTTGCCAGATCGGCGTGGGCAGGTACTTTTCCAAATATTTTCCGTTTTTCCCGGTACTGAGCGAAAAGTCCGTGTCGATCCCCACCTTCCATTCCAGCATCTGCATCCCCATCGGTCGGACATACATATTCAAATGGTCCATTGCATAAGTGATTTCTTGTCGCCACAACCCCTTGGCCACATAGGTGGATACCCACCAAAACTCATTGCAACAATCGGCGTACAACGCTGCGGATGGACGCTTGACCCAGTAATCTTGATCTGTTGGCTCCGGGAGCTTCGGGAGGGCGTGATCCTTATCCAGCAACACCACAGACAGTTTGTCACCGCGATTCCAATCCTCTTTTTTCTCGATGGGACAAAGGGTGAGATCGATCCGATTGCCATCTGCAAACAACATCAAATATGAGAAATCTCCATCCAAATCAGGTGGGAATAGCTCCATATCTTCCGGCGTTTGCATGATGATCCGGCTGCCAAAGCAGTCGATCCAGTCTGGATCTGCGATCAAAGAATTCATATCCGTAACCAAAAACACGATGTCAAAATCCTGAAACAGATCTTTTGGAGCACGGGGATTCGTCCGTGACCCGTTCATCCCGACAGCCCGGACTCGCTCATCCTTTCTGGCGTAGTCTAAAATCAACTCCATCATCTCTTGTTCACTTCTCATCTTGGCTTCAACCTCCCATATTTTTATATCCCGGTATTTATTAGATGGAAGGTGGCCCGCGAATGGGTATGAAGCCAGACTCTTTCCTTGAAAAGGGTTACAGGTGATCCAACAGGATTTTCATCAGTCTTCTCCTTCTCCTGAATTCAGTGGTTACATTATATCAGAACAGCTAAGTGGATGATGGAAACGAAACGACCCTTTCCCTTTTCCCAATGCCCCATCGTAAAATATGGCTTGAGGGGACGGGGAGGGTGTGAGGGCTACGATCTCTTGCAAAGAGTGCACAACCTACCTTTATGGATATGAAAACCGCTTCCTGATTACTCCTCGATATGACTTTCCAATTCCATGTATTTTTGTTGAAGCTGTTCCAGTTGATCCTCTGTTGCTTCCCAATATTGGCGTTGGTGACACTCCAACAACGTTTCAATCATTTCGTGATAAGCAAAGCGGTTGTTCGCTTCCATCTGCTTACTACGCTCCTCATCTGCGACGTACGTCTCGTGTAACGCTGAGAAGACCCAGTTCTCCACTTGGTTTGTCGTCGCTGCAATTCCGAGTATATTTTCAAACCGCTGCGCGATCTTCTGTGCCCCATGATGCGGATGCTCCAGTAGAGCATCGATCCACTTTGGATTGAGCAAACGAGTACGCACACCACGGTTGATGGATTGTCCGGCTTCTTCGGTCAGGATCGTTTCACTTGTCGTATCTGTAATATACACCTCTGGTTTTTTCCCCTTCACCACTTCAATTGATTTGGAAAAACCGCCGAAAAAATTATAGTAGTCATCCAAATCAATCAGTTCATATTCATGATTGCTTCTGAGCTGTGATACGATTTCCACTGCCTCCAAATGGGCGTCCCACAGTTGCTCCATTTCCTGTCCGTGGTAGTTGCTGCTATACACATAGCGGGTGTGCCTTTTGTACATCTCGCCAAGTTGTGCCTCGTCGGACCAATTTTTTGTTTCGATCAGTTTAGAGACGCCTGTACCGTATTCGCCCTCAGGAGGACCAAATATTCTTGCGCAGGCAAGATCCCTGGCCTTCTCTTGGGGATATCCTTCATCTCGTAATTTTGTGTACAGTCTGTTCGTCTGACCTTTGAAATAATTCTCTTCCTCCGGCTCATCCAGCAACGCAATTTGCTTAAAGAGCTCATGCAGATCTTCGATGACGTTGGGAAACATATCTCGGAAAATCCCAGATATATTTACGACGACATTCAAGCGGGGACGTTGCAACTGGTTCATGGGAATAATCTCATACACCCTGCGAAAGTCACTCGGTTTCGGAGCGAGGCGAGCCCCTAAGTAGTATAATATTTGGCCGATGGTTTCCCCACGTGTACGAGCTGTCTCCATTCCCCACATCACCACAGCCGTCGTCTCCGGATAATTCCCCGTCTGTGAACGATAAAGCTCCACGGTACGCTTCGCGATCTCCGCGCCGCGCTCGATTGCCGACGGACTGGGTACCTCCCGTGGGTCCAACTGGTACATATTTTTCCCCGTTGGCAATATTTCCGGGGAGCGGATGACATCACCGGCCAATTTTGCCGGGATATACTTCCCGTTCAACCCATGTAAAAGTGTATCCATTTCTTCGTTATGCAAGGTTGCTTCACAGGCGCGCTTGCCAAAGGACAATGTCTGCTCAAACAGACCTCTGAGATCACTGTTCACATCCGGTATTTTGCCGGATTCCACATAAAGCTCCACTGCGCGAGCGGCCAAGTCATCCAATTTAGCCAACTGTTCAGTGTCATGGTCCGCAAGTAAGCGATCGTAATCCCATCCTTCCACATACGCAAATAAGCGACGTAAAGACTGCGCTTCCGCTCGGTCGTGCCGCAATACAAATATCATGTGTTTAACGGCATCTTCCTTAGAGAATCCTTGTCCAAGCACGTGCAGCCCATGAGGAATGAGGGAGCGATTGAGCCGGTACAATTCGGCTTCAACATCGTCAAGCTTTGTACTATTTAACTTCAGTTGCGAAGCGATTGCTTGCATTTGTGCCCAAATATGCGGACAGCGTTCCGGGTCCAATTGCTTCGCTTCGCGGTATTCGTGGAGAAGCTTATTTAGATGGTCATAGTCACCATACAGTCCCCCTTCAGCAAATGGAGGAGCTTGGTAACTGATTAACGTGGCGTGAGAACGCCGTTTGGCAATCATCCCTTCAGAGGCGTTACCGACATAGTAATAGTACAAATGCGGAACATCTCCGATAAACTGATCAGGGAAACAATCGGCGGACATTCCTGTTTCTTTGCCTGGTAAAAATTCAAGAGTCCCATGAGTGCCAACGTGTATGATCGCGTCAGCGGCAAATTGTTCACGCACCCATTTGTAAAAAGCGGCGTATTGGTGAGGCGGAGGCAGTTGATGATCGTGATACACCTTTTCCGGCTGTTCATGAATGCCGCGAGTCGGCTGTAAACCGATAAACACATTGCCGCTTATGAAACCCGGGATGAGAAACTGTTCTCCTTCAGTCATCACAGTTCCCGGTTCCGTTCCCCACTGGGAAACCACCTCTTTACGCCAACTTTTCATGGCTAATTCCCGGATATAGTCCGTTGAATCATACCGAATCAGGTTCGTTGTGGATAGATCATCGATCCATTTGCCCGAATTCACCAGTTGCCCCTGGATTAATTGATCCCGCAACTGATCAGCGGAATACGCGTCGACTTGATACCCTGCTTGTTTCAACTCTGTGAGTAAACGTGAGACCGATGCAAAAGTGTCTAAAAATGAGCCGCCGAATACATTTCCTTCTCCCGGAGGGTAATCGTAACCGATCAGTGCAATTCTTTTTTCAGCATTCTTTTTTTGCTGAAGAGAGAGCCATTTTTCAATGCGAGCGATAAGAAGATCGACTCGCTCCTCTATAAGCTCAAGTTCCTTGAATCCGATCTGGTAGTTCGGGTCAAACCCTTTGGGTTGAATAGCAGCAACGGGGTAGGTTTCAATATTGCCGTCCAATTCCGGCAACACCACATGAACCAGGAAATCTGAGGGTGGTAGACCGCTTGCTTGCTCCCAGTCCTCTTTTTCTACTCGGGAGAGGAAGAAGGGATGTAAAACAGGAACGTCCAGTTGTTCCAAGATATTGACCGCACTTTGTTTCCCGTGGCCTCTCGGCCCCATACCCAAGCGGAAGCCTAGAAAGTTCACAATGAGATTCACCCGGTAGCCCGGCTGTTGCAATAATTCTTGTAATCGCTTCGTATCCACTTGCATTGTGCTCGTGAAGCCGATGGGCAACACATTGGCGATCGGTCTGATTTTACGGGCAATCTCCGCGACGACCCCCGATGTCGCAACACGCGAATTGTACGCTAAGTAAAATACAGCCACCACCGGTTTGTTCGCCTCGAAATGCGTATCGTCAGCATATGCTTCTACACTGTCGTAGAATCGCTTGCTGTCCGGATCGATAATTCCCAACCCTTCGTATTCTGTAGGCTTTGCCGGCGCAGGGAAATCAATATTTCCGTATGTACGCCCGAGAAAGTAGATCAGTTGTTGCCAATTGAAGATACCCGATGCTTTCCAGTAGGCAACAATTTCCTCGTAATGGCTCAAAGCGCGTTTCTTTTCAGCGATCTGGGCAGCAGATAGGTGCACCCCTGCAGGCTCGCATAATGTAAGCTTTTGCGTCTGGTAATCATTCATGATTTCCCAGCCGCGTAACGGACCCAACTTGACATACTTTTGAAGATGGGATCCGTTTAACATAAGCGAGACTTGGTTCATTTCGTACGTACTGCACCTCTCTGCCATTTGATCGATCGTTGCTTCTTCTGCTCCGTGGGGATCGTAAAGGAAAAAGTCTGCTGTTTGCGCCGCCTGCGCAAAACGTTCCCATTCTCCTTCAGATAAGGCATGTTCAATATTAAATAGCGAGATACTGAACTGTTCCCTTTGTTCCACAGACAACTGTTGATGAGCCGTTGCGATATTCGATAATGTCGAGTAAGATGTCGTGGCTACGATCAGATGCATATATGCAACTCCTTTGCAAATCAAACTTACCTATTGAAGAATACCCGTACTGTGTCTGCGATGCTTGAACTGGTCAGGTCGTCTAAGCGGCAATAGTGGGCATGCATCGCATGGGCTAGCGTTTCGGCTAGGTGCAGTTTCACAAAGCTTTGTTCCGTGTCGATGATTAATGACTGTATCCCCGCAGCATATATGCGTTTCCCCACCTCCTGGCTCTGGGAGATCGCATCCTGTACGGCAGAATCTGGACTCAGTCCGACATTCGCCTTTCCATCCGTTAATACAATCATGAATGGCAAAATTTCCGAGTCACGTCGCATCGCTTGGCATAACAATTCGTAACCCTTTTTTAATCCGTGGGCCAAGGGTGTCTTCCCTCCGGTTGGTAACTCGCGCAATTGTTTTTCAGCTAAATCCATACTGCGCGTGATCGGCAACACCTCGTTTGCACCTGCTTGCCGGAAAGTAACCATTCCCACCCGATCCCGCTTTTGATACGCATCTTGCAGTAAGGAAAAGATGGCTCCCTTCACAGCTTTCATCCGCTTTCCGGCTGCCATCGAACGGCTGCCATCCACCACGAATAACAGTGTGGCACCTGTCCGTTTTTCTCGAACCTTATACCGCAAGTCCTCCTTCGTAATGTGCCATACTGTCTTTCCAATGGAGCGTCGCATCTTCTGGTAAGGTGCCGCCGTACGTAATGTCGCATCCACTGCTATATTTGCCTCTGGCCCCTTCACTGTGGAGTATTTTACATAACGCCCCTGGTTCGTTCCCGATTGAGTCGTACTCCTTTTTCCCGATCCGCTACGGGCAGTGTTGCCACTTGTATTGGCAAACCATTTGTTGATCTGTATGCTTTGTCCGATACTTTCCACGGTTTCATGAATTGGATCCGGAGATTGCTGAGGGTGATCAAGTGGCTGCATGTCAGAGAAAGAGGGGCTTCGTTGGGACTCTTCACCTTTGTTAAGCTCGGCAGCTTCCGGTCCATGGGAAGCAGAACTTTCAGGAAGTGGGTCACTGTTTGGAGGATGCGATTCTGCTTTGTTCTGCTTTGTTTCATTCGGTTTCTCCTCTGATTCCCCTTTCTCCGTAGAATCACGTCTCACCCGGTGCAAAAGAACCAACTCGGCGGCCTGTCGTATATCACGCGCTTCCACCTGACTCCGCTTGTCCAAAGCCGCGATGGCTCTCGCCGCCTCCACTAGATAGTACTCTCCTCGGTGGCCGGCACACCTCGCCTCAGTCGATGTCAAGACCGCCAGTTGCAGCATCTCCTGGCTCACCTTCATATGGGAAAGAAACGCCTTCGCCTCTGTAATGGCTCCCCGTACTTTTCTCATCTCTTCATCCCAATAGGCTATAAAATCGCGGGGGCTTTGCTCATAAGCAATCACATGACCTGCGACTTGCCGGCGATAATCCACATCCGTTAAACTCGGCATGGAAATCACCATGCTGAAGCGGTCTAACAAATGGGGCGCTAACTCCCCTTCTTCCGGATTCATCACTGCAACCAGCAACCCCGCAACCGGATACGAAGCTGAGCCCCCTTCCCGTTCAATGGTATACTCTCCGGCTTCAACAGCTGTTACGATGGCGTGGACAGCGCCCTCATTCATTAGATGGATCTCATCCACAGTTAAAATATGGCGATGTGCTTCCGCAAGCAATCCCGGTTGCAGCCACTTCTCCCCTGTGTCGAGCAGATGTTCCACATCCATACTGCCTAATAGACGGTCTTCTGTAACATGAAGCGGAACATTTACACATCGTTTCCACGGGAGCAAGGTGGCTAAACTACGGGCTAACACCGTTTTTCCCGTCCCGCTCGGTCCGGACAACAGTAGACTGTGCAGTCGTTCATTTACGGCTAACATCATGAGTGCTTGCTTTGCCTGATCTTGACCGACTACAGCACAAAAGGGAAACGTGGGGTTGAGGTTCTGGAAAGTCTGTGCTGGCATCATACCTTTACATCGCTCACTTCAGCAATGGCTTGTTCAATGCTCGCGTCAAAGTTCCTGTTTTCAAAGGGCGTTTGGCGCAGACGGTGGGGTAAAACAAGGGATGCGGCCTGCTCCATATCCTGGGGCGACACATTCTTTCTTCCATTCCAAGCAGCAAGGGTCTGTGCGGTTTTCATCATCATAATGTCGGCACGGTGACTGTGAATTCCCAGACGGACCGAGATCCGGGCTACAACGGCAAGCATCTCCTCCGTGATTTCAACGTCGGATAGCATCTCTTTGGCTTGCTCAATTTGCCTGACTAACCTCAACTGCCTCGGTGCATACTCGCGACAAAACGTCTCCGGATCCGCCTCGTAGGCGAGACGGCGCTGAATAACTTTCATGCGTTGCTGGACATCTGGCTCCCCGGTTACCTCCACTGATAAAGCAAACCGATCCGACAGTTGGGGACGCAAGT
>CAUGKZ010000084.1 GCA_959600065.1 uncultured Kroppenstedtia sp.
ACCCTGGCGAGACTTGTGCCCTATGGGTGCAAAGGCTCTTCACCGTCCTACCCTCCCGACCTTATTTACTACCTAAAAATAGGGCGAATCAACGCGCCTGATATTCTTGGAACGGGTGTTCCTATTTTTCCGTGAGGTTGTGGTATAATGGTACGGATGACAAAAACGAGGTGATGGCTGTGGCTGACGACGGGTTTCGCCTGATTTCCGAATATCAACCTCAGGGGGACCAACCGAAAGCGATTGAGATGCTGACGGAGGGTGTCCTGACGGGGAAAAAGCATCAGACATTGCTGGGGGCGACCGGAACGGGAAAAACCTTTACCATCGCCCATACCATCGCCCGGGCGGGAAAACCCACACTGGTAATCGCCCCCAACAAAACGCTGGCGGCACAATTGTGCGGGGAACTGAAGGAGTTTTTCCCCGAAAACGCCGTCGAATATTTTGTCAGTTATTATGATTACTACCAACCGGAAGCCTATGTGCCCCAGACGGATACCTATATTGAAAAAGATGCATCGATTAATGATGAGATCGATAAATTGCGACACTCTGCCACCAGTGCCTTGTTTGAGCGGCAAGATGTGATTATTGTCGCCAGTGTTTCCTGCATTTATGGCCTCGGTTCTCCCGAGGAATATAAAGGACAGGTGGTCTCCCTGCGGGTGGGGATGGAGAAGGATCGCAATGCGGTGCTCAGAGATTTGGTGGATATTCAGTATGAACGCAATGACATCAACTTTACCCGAGGGACGTTCCGGGTTCGGGGGGATGTGTTGGAGATCTTTCCCGCTTCCCGAAGTGAACAGGCGATTCGGGTGGAGTTCTTCGGAGATGAGATCGACCGTATCCGGGAGATCGATGTGTTGACGGGTGAAATCCTGGGAGATCGGGAGCATATTGCTATTTTTCCTGCCTCCCACTATGTGACGCGGCAAGAGGTGATGCAACGAGCTCTGAAAGACATCGAAGCTGAGTTGGACGAACGGCTGGCCGCTCTAAAATCTCAGGACAAGCTGTTGGAAGCGCAACGGTTGGAGCAGCGGACCCGCTATGACATGGAGATGATGAGGGAGATCGGTTTTTGTTCCGGGATCGAAAACTATTCCCGGCATCTCGTGGGCAAAAAGGCCGGAGAGCCCCCCTTTACTCTGCTCGACTACTTCCCTGACGATTTTCTGACCATCATCGATGAGTCCCATGTCACCGTCCCCCAGATCGGTGGGATGTACAAAGGGGACCGCTCCCGCAAGGAGATGCTGGTGGACCACGGCTTTCGATTGCCTTCTGCCATGGACAACCGGCCTCTGCAATTTGAGGAGTTTGAAAAACGGATTCAGCAGGTGATCTTTGTCTCTGCCACCCCCGGCCCCTACGAGCTGGGGAAAACTCCCGAGCTGACCGAGCAAATCATCCGGCCCACGGGTCTGCTCGATCCCAAAATTCACGTCCGTCCCATCGAAGGTCAGATCGACGATCTGATCGGCGAGGTGAACAAGCGGGTGGCCCGGAGTGAACGGGTATTGGTCACCACCCTGACCAAAAAGATGGCGGAGGATCTGACCGATTATCTGAAGGAGGCGGGGATCAAGGTACAGTACCTGCACTCCGATATCAAGACGATTGAGCGGATGCAGATCCTGCGAAGTCTTCGTCTGGGTGAGTTCGATGTGCTGGTTGGGATCAACCTGCTTCGGGAAGGGTTGGATCTGCCGGAGGTCTCTCTGGTGGCTATCTTGGATGCCGACAAGGAAGGCTTTTTGCGGGCGGAGCGGTCGCTGATTCAAACCATCGGCCGGGCAGCTCGCAATGCAAATGGAGAAGTGGTCATGTATGCCGACAAGATAACTGATTCAATGAAGAAAGCGATTGAAGAGACGGAACGCCGTCGGTCGGTGCAGATGGCTCATAACGAAAAACACGGGATCACTCCGCAGACCATCCAAAAAGCGGTACGTGAAGTGATTGAAGCCACCAAGGTGGCGGAAGAGAGCGAAACGTATCAAGTGGCCCCTGATATGGAGAAAATGAGTGGGAAAGAGCGTAGACAGCTGATTGAAGGAATGGAGAAAGAAATGAAACAGGCGGCCAGGGATCTCCAGTTTGAACGGGCGGCGGAATTGAGAGATATGATCTTGGAACTGAAAGCGGAGGGAGCATAAACTGTGGCCCAGGAAAATATTATTATACGCGGGGCCCGCGTTCACAACCTGAAAGAGGTGGATGTGACCATCCCCCGGGATCAACTGGTTGTACTGACAGGTCTGTCGGGATCGGGGAAATCTTCACTCGCCTTTGACACCATCTATGCCGAAGGACAGCGACGGTATGTGGAATCCCTGTCTGCATATGCTCGTCAGTTTCTGGGACAGATGGATAAACCCGATATCGATTCTATCGATGGACTTTCTCCGGCGATCTCCATCGACCAGAAGACGACCAGCCGCAATCCACGGTCTACAGTGGGAACGGTCACGGAGATCTATGACTATCTACGTCTGCTCTATGCCCGGGTGGGGCGTGCCTATTGTCCGGAGCACGGAATCGAAATCACTTCCCAAACAGTACAACAGATGACGGATCGGATCATGGAGCTGCCGGAACGAACCCGGATTCAGATTCTGGCCCCGATCGTGGAAGGTCGTAAAGGGGAGCATACCAAGCTACTGGAGGAGATCCGGAAGCAGGGGTTTGTCCGGATCCGTTTGGATGGGGAGATCTGGGATCTCGCCGAGGAGATCCAACTGGAAAAAAACAAAAAACATACCATTGAAGTCGTAGTCGATCGGATCGTGATCAAGCCGGGGACTGAAACTCGGCTCACCGACTCCCTGGAAACCGCCCTCAGCTTGGCCGAGGGTAAGGTATTGATCGATGTGATTGATGGGGAGGAGATGCTGTTCAGCCAAAATCTGGCCTGTCCCGAATGCGGCTTCAGTATGGACGAGTTGTCCCCGCGGATGTTCTCTTTCAACAGTCCCTTCGGAGCCTGTCCCACCTGTGACGGATTGGGGAGCCGGATGGAGGTGGACCCCAACTTGGTGATTCCGGACAAGAGCAAAAGTCTGCATGAAGGAGCCGTGGAGCCTTGGGTCGGGAAGACCAGCACTTACTACCCCTCCCTGTTGGAGTCGGTCTGCAATCATTATGGAATCGACATGGATGTGCCGGTAAAAAAGCTACCCAAGAAAGATCTAAAAAAAATCCTCCATGGAACTGGCGAGCGAATCCCATTTCGCTATGAGACAGACGGCCAGATGAGGCAACTTCAGATTCGATTTGAAGGGGTGTTGAATAACCTGGAACGTCGCTTCCGGGAGACGGGTTCTGACATGATCCGGGAGCAGATCGAAAACTATATGAGCAACAAAGCTTGCCCCACCTGTCAGGGAGCGAGACTGCGTAAAGAGAGCCTCAGTGTCCGGGTGGGTGAACAGAACATCCATAGTGTTACCTCCTTGTCGATTCAGGAAGCACAGGAGTTTTTCTCTCATCTGGAACTGACGGAAAAGGAGAGGACCATCGGACGGCAAATCCTGAAAGAGATTGATAACCGCCTCGGTTTTCTGATCAATGTGGGGCTGAACTATCTCACATTGAACCGAGCCGCCGGTACCTTATCCGGCGGGGAAGCGCAGCGGATCCGACTAGCCACCCAGATTGGTTCGAAGCTGATGGGGGTTCTCTATATTTTGGATGAACCCAGCATTGGGCTTCACCAGCGGGACAACGCCAAACTGATCCGAACCTTGGAAGAGATGCGTAACTTGGGCAATACCCTGATCGTGGTGGAGCATGATGAAGACACGATGCTGGCCGCTGACCACATCATCGACGTTGGCCCTGGGGCGGGAACCCATGGAGGTTATATTGTGGCCCAGGGCACCCCGGAAGAGGTGATGGAGACGGACCACTCCCTTACCGGGCAGTATCTGTCAGGGCGCAAGTTCATCCCCCTACCGGAGGAGCGACGTCAGCCCAATGGCAACTGGGTAGAGATCAAAGGAGCCAGGGAGAACAATCTGAAAAACATCAACGTCAAAATTCCCCTCGGCGTCTTCACCTGTGTCAGTGGAGTCTCCGGTTCCGGCAAAAGCACTCTGGTCAATGAGATCTTGTTGAAGTCGCTGGCCCGGGAGTTGAACAAATCGAAATGGATTCCCGGCAAGCACCGGGCGATCCAAGGGATGGAACATCTGGACAAAGTGATCAACATCGACCAATCCCCTATCGGCCGTACCCCCCGTTCCAACCCGGCCACCTACACCAGTGTTTTTGACGATATCCGGGATGTCTTTGCCAACACCCAGGAGGCCAAGGTACGGGGGTATAAAAAAGGCCGGTTCAGTTTCAATGTTAAGGGGGGCCGTTGTGAAGCCTGCCGGGGAGATGGGATCATCAAGATTGAAATGCATTTCCTGCCAGATGTCTATGTCCCCTGTGAAGAGTGCAAGGGCAAGCGGTACAATCGGGATACCCTGGAAGTGAAATACAAAGGGAAAAACATCTCTGATGTGTTGGATCTGCGGGTGGAGGATGCGCTAGAGTTTTTTAAAAACATTCCCCGCATTCAGCGGAAACTGCAAACCCTGTTTGATGTGGGCTTGGGTTATCTCAAACTGGGTCAGCCTGCCACGACCCTCTCCGGCGGTGAAGCCCAGCGGGTGAAATTGGCTTCCGAGCTGTACAAGCGGAGCAAGGGGCGCACGCTCTACATTTTGGATGAACCGACCACGGGTCTTCATGTAGATGACATTTCCCGCCTGTTGCATGTATTACAGCGGCTGGTGGAAAACGGCGATTCCGTCTTGGTGATCGAACACAATCTAGATGTGCTCAAGACAGCGGATTACCTGATCGATCTGGGGCCCGAAGGGGGAACGGGGGGCGGCACTGTCGTCGCCACGGGAACTCCGGAGGAGGTCGCCAAAGTGGATACGTCTCACACCGGACAGTTTTTGCAACCGATTCTGGAAAGAGACAGGCACCGGATGGAGCGCTTCCATCAGGAGTTGCTCGAAGGAATTTCCCGCCAGGCCGGAGGCAAAACCGGCTGACACGGTTTTTTCAGTAGCCTTTCGTATCGGATTGAAACTTTGCAGAAGGCTTGGGCAAGACGACACACCCTAAAGTGCAAGATCGTGTAAAATTATATACTGTAGGAAATCGATAGGGGGGAATCGAATGTTTGATTATACGGTGGAAACCCCGAAGACAGTAGACGAATCCATCACAGCTTTGGAGCGTACACTCTCTGACCACCAGTTTGGAGTCTTGTGGAAATTGGACATTCCTACCAAGCTGATGGAAAAAGGCATCGCCTTAGAACAGGACTTTCGCGTACTGGAAGTCTGCAACCCGGACGTTGCCAAGAAAGTGTTGATCCGCAACCAGAAGGGCGGTTATTTTCTCCCTTGCAAGATCGTGGTTTATCGGAGTGAGGAAACCTTGAAAACCCATATCGGGCTTCTCCGTCCCACTTCCTTGATGGGGATGACGGAGGATGAAGATTTGAAGCGAATCGCTATCGAAGTGGAAGAAACTTTGGTCCAGGTGATCGATGCCGTCAAATAACCGGAATCACAGAAAAGCCGGTCCAGTCCCTCGGGACAGGGCCGACTTTTCCATTACCTGGCGATCAGAGATCTCATCATGTTACGGAGGGGGGTGATTATAGACCAGAAGGAGCGAACTTTCCCCCACATATTCATCATTTTGGGCAGAAAATCTCCAATCCCGCTGAAGAGGCCAGGCCCCCTTTTCATACCGTGTCCACCCAAAAGATTGGACCATCCTTTCATTCCGCTAAACATGCGGGGAAACCTTCGCTGGAACAGGCGACGCAGGAAAGTGGGCATTCCCCTTCCTCCTTTCTTGTGTACCTGATTCCAAACTATTCGACACTTGGCTGAACGGAAAGGCGCTTGAAACCCTTGGAGGAAGAATCCGCAAATGGCCGTCCGTCAGATCACCTAGGAGGTCTTCAGTCGGAGAAGATCGAAAGAGTCAGCTTGCACCAGAATGGTCAGGTTGGGATACTATAAGAAGTAGAGTTTGCGAGGAGGTATGAAAGTTGGGAATGATTATCCGCCTGTTATTGAACGCTTTGGCAGTCTTTCTGGCTGCCCAGCTGATTCCGCAGATTGAGGTGGAGGGATTTGGCACGGCTCTGTTGGTGGCGTTAGTGCTGGGAATGATCAATACATTTATCCGTCCGGTGCTCGTTTTCTTGACACTGCCGATCTCCTTTATCACTTTGGGCCTGTTTATATTTGTACTGAACGCACTCCTGTTTTGGGTCACCGGTATGCTGGTACCCGGATTTACCGTGGGCGGGTTCATCGGTGCCTTGCTGGGTTCCATCTTGGTCAGTTTGATCTCTTGGCTGTTAAATGGGATCTGGAAGGGGTTGCGGGATTGAAAAAGCACGGCGGGAGAAACAGGGGGCTGTTCTCCCTTCGGAGGAGCGGAGTCGCTCCGTCTTTTTTATATGTTTAAAACGAAAAACAGGAGAGAAGATGGGAGGGAGTATTTTGCGGGATAGTAGGTTTTCCAGGCTGGCGAGTCGATTGGAGGAGGCCTTGGGAAGAAGAGTGAAGGTTTTGCAGGAGGAACTGTCGCAATCCTCTGTTTCGGGTTCATTTCCCTTGGACCGAGGCTGCCGGTTGTGGGTGGAGGGCGAGCTCACCGAGCAAGAAAAAGCACTCGTCCACCTCTTTCTGGAGGAGTGGAGACAGAACTGGCTTCGGGCATCGGACTCAGCGGAACCTCCAGCCATTCTGGAGAGGTGGTTGCAACTGACAGAGCTTTGTGGGGAAGCCTCCCCTCCTCCGCTGTCAGTGGAGGAGCTATTCCGAGAGGAACGGGTTCCCTTTTTGGTAGTTCATCCGGTCCTCTCTCGGGAGAGAATGAGCAGTTTGAAAAAGGTGGTGAACAGTTATTTTGAGGGGAGAGCCTGGTTGGTTCCTCTGGATGGGGGAGAATCACTTCTCCTGTTGCCTCTTTCCTTTATTCATGGCGAAGGGCCACAGAGGTGGGAAAGAGGGCTGGAAGAGGCGGCCTGGGGGCTGGCGGAAGTGATCACCACAGAAGCGGGGGAGGATGTGAAGGTGGTGGTTCATCCTGGGATTCATGAGGCCCACCTTTTGCCCCGGGCGATAGCGGTGTTGCGGGACACCTGGCGGCTGGGTCGAATCTATCTCCCCGGAGATCTGGCGTACACCACCTGGCAATTTTCTTTGGAGAAATTGCTGGAATCGCTGGATA
>CAUGKZ010000085.1 GCA_959600065.1 uncultured Kroppenstedtia sp.
GCAACGGTCGCGTGGGTGAACACGATCTCCCCACCTAAAATATGGCTAATCAACAGGCCTGTCCTATCCTATATTTTAGATTTTTTCAGGAAGAATGCCGACATCACACTGGATACAGTTTTACACAGGGCTGTTGATTTAACCAGGAAATGAGTGGAGGAAACGAAATTGACCTTTCTCTCTGTCCATTGCCCCCATTGTAAAATATAGCTTGAGGGGTCGGGATGGTGGGACGGCTACGATCTCTTGCAAAGAGCGCAAAGGCCAATCAAAGCCCCACCATCCCGACCTTATTTCCTGCCTAAAATATGGCTAATCAACACGCCTGACTTTTGCAAAACTTTTTTGAGTCGGTGGCAAAGATTGTGTGTTAAGATGCTTATGAATGATATGGAATAAAGCGAGAAGGATGGAAGTACGAAGGAATGACCAAAAGGAGGTTATTCCCTTGTCCGATTTGCAGACCTCTGCACAGGAGGTAAAGAAGCCTTCCCTGTTTGGAGTGTTGTTTTCGCCGACTGAACAGTTTGAACGAATACGGAATAAACCCCGATTTGGCATGGCGCTGACCATCGTGATCGTACTCAGTGTGATCATTACTACACTTACTGGTCTAGCCCTGGCAGAGAATCCCGTCTATTTGGAAAAGGCGGGGGTGGAGGAGGCCGGACTGCCGCCTGAAGCTGTTACTGCTATTACAGTCGGAGGCATGATGATTGGAAGTTTGGTCGGAATCCCGATCAGTCTTTTGTTGCGCAGTTTGTTCCATTCTTTTCTCTGAATACGCATGTCTATTTTCTGCCGCTCCTCGGCACCTTGGTCTACATGGTTTATCTGTGGGCGACAGGTGGTGGTGGGACGGATCCGGAAACGATTCCCACCAGTTTGGCCGCCTTTGTTCCTGCAGAGGGTTATCTCAAAGGTCTGTTAGTCGGGATTGAAATTTTCGCTATTTGGGAACTGATCTTAATTGCGAGCGGTCTGTCCATCGTCGGTCGCTTATCTAAAGGGAAAGGTTGGACCATCGCCCTAATTATTTTTGCTGTGTCTCTCTTCCTCATGGCCGGGATTACCGCCGTGGGGGATATGGCCAACTCCATGACACCATAAACGTATCTGGATGGGGGAAGAAAATGACTAAAAAAATTGGAATCGGCTTGGGGGTTGTTCTCCTGATCGGACTGGTGGTGGGTGCCGCCATCCTTAAAAATCAGGCACAAAGTGTGGAAGTCACAACGGAAGAAATGAAGGAAACCGCAATCCATGAAGAGGTGACCACATCCGGCAGTTTGATGCCGAAGGAGATGCAGTCCATCTATTACCGGCCGGAAATGGGGGAGTTTGACAAGATTCCGGTGGATGAGGGGGACAAAGTGAACAAAGGGGAAGGGATTTTGCGATATAAAAACCCTTCCCAACGAGTAAAAAGTGGTCTGCGGGGGACCGTGATTCAGGTGAATCCACCGGGAGCCACCGGTGACGAGAGTCAACCGGCGGTGGTGATCGCCGATTTGAAGCGATTGGTGGTTCAGGCGGATGTAACAGAATACGATGCCTTGAAAGTGAAAAAAGGACAACGGGTCACCTTGAAATGGGATGCGGATCCCAGCAGGGAATGGACTGGAAAAGTCAGCCGTGTCGCTCAATTGCCCAAACACTCTGGGGCGGAGGGGACCGGAAAAGAGTCGGATCAGATCAAATATGAAGTGGAAATCGGTTTGGATAAGAAAATCCCTCTGAAACTGGGTTCCCGGCTGATGGCATCCATCCGGACCGATGAACAAAAGGTGAAGACCGTTCCCCAGACGGCGTGGGTTCGAAAGAATGACAAAGACGGAGTCTTTGTGGTGGACAATAACCGAGCGGTCTGGACAGAGGTAGACCCGGGGATCTCCGATGGAAAACGGGTGGAAATCCGGTCTGGTTTAACTGGGAAAGATGAGGTTATCATCGATCCCCCGCAAGATCTAAAAACCGGAGTGGAAGTGACAGCCCCATGATTCGGCTGGAGGGAATTGAAAAAACCTATCAAACAGGAGAAGTGGCCGTTCCCGTCTTAAAGGATATCTCGCTGACGATCGAAGAGGGAGAGTATGTCTCCATCATGGGACCCTCCGGTTCTGGAAAGTCGACCCTGATGAATCTGATCGGCTGTTTGGACCAGCCGACGGCGGGAAGTTACGACCTGAACGGAAAACAGGTCAGCCAAGCGGATGAAACCGTCCTCGCCCAGATCCGAAATCAATGGATCGGGTTTGTGTTTCAGCATTTTCATCTGTTACCCCGGATGAGTGCCCAGCAAAATGTGGCACTGCCCTTGATCTATGCGGGAACCACCAAGACGGAACGGGAGAGACGGGCCGAGGAGGCGCTGACCAAAGTAGGCTTGGGTGACCGGAGGCACCACCGACCCTCCGAGCTGTCCGGAGGACAACAACAGCGGGTGGCGATTGCTCGTGCCCTGGTGAATGAACCCCATCTGTTATTGGCGGATGAACCCACCGGTGCATTGGATACCGTCTCAGGAGCCCGGGTGTTAGATTTGTTTGACGAACTGCACCGGGAAGGACGGACGGTGGTCGTAATCACTCATGATCCGGAAGTGGCCGAGAGGGCACAAAGGCAAGTCGTGATCCGTGACGGCCGCATCATCGGGGACTCCATCCAGAGAAGAGGGAAGGAGGAGATCCGGTGAAACTGCTTGAGAATCTCAAGATGGCATTGGATTCCATCCGATCCCACAAGATGAGAGCGATCTTAACCATGCTGGGGATCGTGATTGGAGTGGCCTCCGTCTTGATCATTGTGGCCATCGGTCAGGGGGGGACGGAGGAGCTGACCCAAGCTTTCGCCGGTGCTGGCAACACCGTAAATGTGATGCCCAATGATGAAGCCCTGATCAACAACAATGGACAAGTGCCTCCCGGTTTCTTCACCGAACGGGATGTTCGGGATCTGGAAGGACTCCCCGGCGTGAAACAGGTGGCTGCTTCCAGTTACGAGATGATGGATGTTCGGTATCGGAAAAAGGAGAGCGAAGGGGCGATGGTGTTCGGGGTGAACAACAATGCCTTTATGGAAATGGACGGTCAACAGGTGGACCGAGGCCGTTCTTTCCAGACCGCTGATTTTCTCAGTGGAAATTCCGGTGCCGTGATCAGTCACAAACTAAAAAAGGATCTCTTTCCCAATGAAGATCCGGTAGGGGGAATTATCCGGATCGGAACTCAGCCGATTCAGGTGATCGGTGTATTGGAAGAGCCCGAGGGGATGATGGGATCTTTTGACCAAGCGATCATCTATTTACCTTATCAGACCTGGCGGGGAGTTTTGGGTAAAAGCCAGATCAACCAATTAACCCTGCAGGCAGAAAGTGCGGAACGGATCAAAGAAGTGGGGGATTCCGCCATCCAGGTACTGGAGCGCAACCATCAGACTCAAGGGGATTATGAAGTGATGAACCTGGATCAACTGGTCAAAGGGATTAACCAAGTGGCCAGTATCATGACCATGGTAATCGGCAGCATCGGTGGCATCTCCCTACTGGTCGGTGGAATCGGTGTAATGAACATCATGTTGGTATCCGTGACGGAACGTACACGGGAAATCGGAATCCGCATGTCCTTGGGAGCGACACGGAATCAAATACTCACCCAATTTTTAATCGAGTCGGTCACACTGTCTATTCTTGGGGGCCTGATCGGAATCTTGCTGGGTTATGGGGTGATTGGCCTGATCGCGTTGCTGTCTCCTTTACCGGCGGTAATTTCCCCATGGGTGACCTTGGGCGCGGTTTTGTTTTCCGCCCTGTTCGGTGTCATCTTCGGCTTATTGCCCGCCAATAAAGCTTCCTGCATGAACCCGATCGAATGCCTCCGCTACGAATAGTACGACGGATTACATCCCCCCTTTGCAGAAGTCGATCGCAAGGGGGGATTTGTCATTACAACAGGCCTGATTCATATCATGGAAAAGGGAAATTCTGATGTCTACAGTATTGCATAGACAAATCACATCCCCTTTGAATACGTATAACTTGAAACAATATCATATTTTTCGCACACACTTTTTATACTAGTTGATGTAGTTTATATGTTAAAATATATAGAAAGATCATTTTTACATAGGAGTGACTTAGATTGAAAAAAGAGGAATCATCGTTTTGATCTGTATGATGTTGCTCAGTTTGTCGTTGGTGGGATGTCTTAGTAAAATAGAGGATGCCAAAGAAGCTTCCAAAGAGGAGAAAACAGCGCCGGAGGAAGTCGCCAAAGCAGATGCCAAGAGCTTGTTGGCCTTTTTGTATGAGGGTAAGAAAGGGGGCGTCCAAGATGTCACAGGTATGACAGGTGCCGATACAACAGCTTACCTGGAAGAGAGTTTATTTGAAAGAAAAATGAAGGATTATCCAGGGGATGATTGGCGTTTGGTGGTGGATGGCTCCACCTATACAGCGGAAGAGATTATTAAAGAGTACAGCCGTATTTCGATTAAATCCTTACAGAACATTACCTACTCTGTTGAGAAAGTGAAAGTCACGGACGACACTGCTGAAGTGACTGCCAAAATCGATCCCATTGCTTTAAAATCTGTAGCCAACGCGATTACAATGGCCCGTAGCCAAATTTTCGGTGATGTAAATACTTCTAAAATGATTCTGGACTCCCAAAACAAAGATGTAAAAGCTATCAATAACTTACTTAATTTCAAACTTTACTCCATTATTTACGGGGACCGGAACTATCCGATCGATACAGTGGGGGAGGAGAAAGAGATCACCTTCACCATGACAAAGGCGGGCGATCATTACCAAGTTACCAAAGATACCTTGGATGACATTGCAGGGGATTCTGGTGAAGTGGAGTATACCAAAGAAAAAGGTAACAGCACAGAAGATCAGTTGAAGGACAAGAGCTTAAACAAAAGCGACTTGTAAATATACTACCCTCCGACAAAAAGCGGACATAGTTACATCACTATGTCCGCTTTTTCATGCAAAGATGCATTTGAAAACATCGGAGGCGATTTCTCTGAGGAGGTCGGTCCCGCTCACCCTTCATAGATTTTATCTTTTTATCAAAACCCGTTGCTTTAGTTCCCGATTTCGTGATTGAAAGATTTCGTGATGGGAGGAGACCATTGCCGTTTGGGGGGCATCTGGCTGCAGGTAAAGTTTAGCCTGGTTCACTGCGTTGGCTGCGTCCTGGAATGCCCCTGCAATCAAGTGAAGCTTTCCTTCATGATGCAAAATATCTCCCGCGGCATACAGTCCCGGTATGGAGGATGCGCTGTTGACACTTCCTTTGATATAAAAGTTATTCACCATCTGGATGGGTAGTGCACTGTTATTCAGAAGACTGATATCTTGTTCATAACCATGATTGATAATCACTTCGTCCACTGGAAGATGGTGCACAGTCCCTTTTTTACGGTCGGTCAATTCAACCGACTCGATGCGATCCTGGTTTGGGTTTGCGATCAGATTCGTAATCTCTGTATGGAATAAGCATTCGATGGAGCTATTCATCAATTGAGTGACTTGGGATTCGTGGCCTTTCAGCTCTTCTTTCCGATAGGCCAAATAGATTTTTTTCGCCACGGACTCCAACTCGTTGGCCCAGTCGATGGCCGTGTTGCCTCCTCCAGAGAGGATGACAGTTTTATCTTTGAACCGTTGCATGGATGTCACGGTATAATGTAAGTTGGTCACTTCGAATTTCTCGGCTCCTTTCACCTGGAGCTTCTGAGGTTTGAAGATTCCGCTTCCCGTCGCCACAATCACGGTTTTGGAAAGATGGCGTTCCCCGGAGGTCGTCTCCAAAACAAAGTGACCGGTCTCCTCCTTGGAGATCTGTTCCACTTTCTCATTTAAAATGACTGTAGGATGGAACGTCAGACCCTGTTGTACCATTTGCTCGATCAAACGGGCTCCGGTCACAGGCGTTAAAGCCCCCACATCCCAAATCATCTTCTCAGGATAGATGTGAACTTTCCCACCTAGATGTGGCTGAAATTCGATAATTTTAGTTTTCATTTCGCGTAATCCGCTGTAAAAGGATGCATACAATCCTGCAGGTCCACCGCCGATGATGGTTACATCGAACAACTCCGGCTGCTTCACTTTCCATCCCCCAGTCATTATTGATTCTCATTCTCATCTACCCATTGACTATACAGGTTTTTTGTCTTTTTTGCAAAGGGATCGAACAAAGTGCGGACAGGTGAGAATTTTTGCGATAGAATCAGCACTGGTTGGGATGATCACCCAAGCAAGAATGGGGAGGAAGACCTGTGGATGAGTTGACAACATCAGCAATTGCCTGCTATAGTTTACGATACTGAGAATCATTATCATGTGTGGGGGTGAAATGGTGAGAACGGAAGGGGATCGACTATATACCGAGGCCTTAGACATCGGATATGGAGATCGTCTGGTTGTTCAGGACCTGAACGTGACCATTCCTGATGGGAAAATAACGACGATCATCGGTGCCAACGGCTGTGGTAAATCTACCCTGTTAAAAGCGATGACGCGAATTATCTCCCCGCAATCCGGAGTGGTTTTGTTGGACGGTGGGGATATTGCACGGGGAGATACAAAAGCGATCGCGCAAAAGATGGCGATCTTGCCACAATCTCCGGAAGGGGCCAAAGGGCTGAGCGTGGCAGAGCTTGTCTCCTATGGTCGTTTTCCTTATCAAAAAGGTTGGGGTCGATGGACCCCAAAAGACCTGGAAGTGATCGACTGGGCGTTGGAAGTGACGGGTACGATGGATTTTAAACACCGCCCCGTGGAGGCATTATCAGGGGGACAACGGCAACGGGTTTGGATAGCGATGGCTTTGGCACAAGAGACTGAACTTATTTTCTTGGATGAGCCGACAACTTATCTCGATTTGGCTCATCAATTGGAAGTGTTGGAGTTGCTGCAAAAACTGAACCTTGAGCAGGGCCGCACCATTATCACAGTCCTTCATGACCTGAATCAAGCAGCTCGTTTTGCTGACTACATCATTGCGATGAAACAAGGCCAGATTGTCAAGGCAGGATCTTGTGAAGAAGTGATCACCCCCGATGTGCTACGTGAAGTTTTCCGAATCGACGCGGTCATCGATCGGGATCCGCGCACAGATCGCCCTATTTGTCTCACTTACGACTTGATCAAAGGAGAAGATCAACCCCATGAAGAGATGGTTCATTCCCCTGTTGTTGACCGTCCTGGTGCTAACCAGCGCTTGCAGCTCGCAAGAGAAAAGTTCG
>CAUGKZ010000086.1 GCA_959600065.1 uncultured Kroppenstedtia sp.
TGCCCGATGGTCAGATTTGGAGCGGCCAGTTTTCACTTCCTTGCCGGATGGCAACAGTCGCGTGGGTGAACACGATCTCCCCACCTAAAATATGGCTAATCAACACGCCTGAGGATGAGAACAAATAAAAGGCCGGGAATTTTGATCTTCCCCTTGTCAAGTAGACATGTTAAAACAAGCCGGTTGTATGAATCACGTAGTTTGGGCCCGGTATTCGACCGGGCTCAAGTTATGTAAACGAGATTGAAAACGTATATGATTGTAAAATCGTATATAGTCACGAAAATCAGGGCGTGCTTCATCGATAGTAGTGAATGAATGCAAATATAGACATTCACTCTTGAAGTGGCCAAAAAAACTTTCGATGCAAGCATTGTCCAAGCAGTTCCCTTTCCTGGACATACTCGGCTTGATATTGTATCGTTGAAGTAGGTGATTGTATTGTCGAGAGGTGTACTCGATCGCTGTGTAAGAGGACTCCATTCACTTCTCGTTTTTTTATGGCTGCTTTTACAGTGTCGAGAACCCACTGGATATTGTTCCGTTTACTAATCCGGTAGGCGATGACCTCGTTGTTAAATAAATCGATGATGGTGGACAGGTAATAAAACCGTCCCTGAATGGGGAGATAGGTGATATCCGTTACCCATTTTTCGTTGGGACGGGAAGCGGAAAACTCCCGATTCAACCGGTTTTCCGAGATCACCAACGCCTCCTTGGCACCGAAATATCTTCGCTTCTTTCGGATCACTGCCTGGATTCCCAACTCCTTCATCAGCCGGTACACCCTTTTTCGGTTGACATGGATCCCATACTGGCGACGAAGCCATACAGTGATCCTCGGATATCCGTAGATCCCGCTTACTTCTTGGTGACATTCAAGGATCTTGGACTTCAGTTTTTCATCTTCCACGCTTTTTAAAGACGGGTGCTGCTGCCTTCGTACCCACTTATAGAACCCGCTTCGTGAAACACGAGCCACTGCACACAGCAGGGAAATCGGGAACCGTGTAGCCATTTCCTGAATCACTGCATAGGCCTTCCTCTGACATCTCACCTCCCCTCCAAACCCAGCCACTTTTTTAGAAATTCATTCTCCGCTCGGAGCCAGCGCACTTCCTCTTCCAAGCTGGCAGGATGTTTTCGGGGCCGCCCTTTCCGTGGGTGCGTCGATTTTCCCCGCTTTTCCTCCAATCCTTTCGTCCCTTCGTTTTCATAATGCCGAACCCATCGGCGCACACTCCGATCCTCGGCGATTCCTAATTCTTTAGCGACCGCCTGATAACTGAGCTCTCCTTCGAGATACAACTGAACCGCCTGCATCTTCAGCTCTTTTGAATAGGTTCTCCGAATATTCCCCATAACAAATCCCCTCCAAGTATACAGTAAGGGGCTTGCTTTTTACTGTCTACTCAGAGGGGATAATATCAAAGCTCCCGGCCTTTTATTTGTTCTCTATTGATTAGGATACGACAGGTCCTTAAGAGTTCTTTTCCAGCTCGATCAGGAGATCCCCACTTTCAATACTGTCCCCTGCCTTGGCATGAACGGCTTTCACTCTTCCCGGGAACGGAGATTGTACCGTCGTCTCCATCTTCATCGCTTCGGTGACGATCAAGTCCTCTCCTTTCTCTACTTTATCCCCGGACTCCACCATCACTTTCAATACTTTCCCCGGCATAGAGGCCCCGATCTGCCCCTCATCGGAAGCATCTGCTTTACGGCGCGCTTCCATAGAGACTTCGGCGGACTGATCAAAGAGCGTGACCTGTCGCGGTTGTCCGTTCAATTCAAAATAGACGATGCGATTCCCCTCCGGACTGAGGGAACCGATAGAAATCAATTTCACAATTAAGGTCTTCCCTTGCTCGATCTCCACTGCCACTTCTTCTCCCGGTCGCAATCCGTAGAAGAAAGTAGGGGTATCCAAAGCGGAGACCCGCCCGTACTCATTGGATAGTTTCTCTTTATCCAAGAAAACCTGGGGATACATGATATAGGACATCACATCAGTGGGTGTCACCGGTCGGCCGACTTGATCCTGCAATTCCTTTTCCACGGCTGCAAAGTCCACTGCTGGCAACTTTTCTCCGGGACGATGGGTGAAGCTTTCCCGCCCTTTGAGAATGATCCGCTGCAGTTTTTCGGGAAAGCCCCCGGGAGGTTGTCCCAGATATCCTTGAAAAAAGCGGACAACAGACTCGGGAAAATCCAGGCGCTCCCCTCGCTCATAAACATCCGCTTCCGTCAAGTTGTTCTGAACCATGAACAAGGCCAAATCTCCAACCACTTTGGAAGAAGGCGTCACTTTAACAATATCACCGAACATATGGTTGACGATAGTGTAAGCCTCTTTCACTTCGTCCCAGCGATCACCGAGGCCGACTGCTTTCGCCTGTTGGTGAAGATTGGTGTACTGCCCGCCGGGCATTTCATGCTTATAGATTTCAGTGGTCGTCGATTTCATCCCGCTCTCAAAGCCAGCATAAAAAGGACGGACATCTTCCCAGTAATCGGCCAATGGTTGCAGCCGAGCCAGATCCAATCCCGTCTCCCTCTCTCTGCCTTCCAGAGAAGCCACCAAGCCATCCAAACTAGGCTGAGAAGTCAACCCGGACATGGGACTCAGTGCAGCATCCACAATATCTACACCTGCCTCATAAGCCTTCAACAGGGTCGCCAGTTGGTTACCGCTGGTATCGTGGGTGTGCAGATGGATCGGCAGTCCCACTTCCTGTTTGAGAGTCTGGATCAACTGGTAGGCCGCATAGGGTTTCAGCAGTCCCGCCATGTCCTTGATCGCCAGGATGTGTGCCCCCATCTGTTCCAACTCTTTGGCCAGGTTTACATAGTATTGCAGGCTGTACTTATCCCGTTTCGGATCCAGGATGTCTCCGGTATAACAGATGGACGCTTCAGCCACCTTGCCGGACTCCCGGACTGCCTCGATGGCCACCTGCATCCCCGGAGTCCAGTTCAAACTGTCGAAGATACGGAAAACATCGATCCCGGCGTCAGCGGAAAGTCGGACGAACTCTTGAATCACATTATCCGGGTAGTTGGTATAACCAACCGCATTGGCCCCCCGCAGTAGCATCTGGAATAGAAGATTGGGAATCCGCTCTCTGAGGAGAGTCAACCGCTCCCAGGGATCTTCATTGAGAAAACGCATACTGGTGTCAAAGGTGGCACCGCCCCACATCTCCAGAGAGAAAAGGTCGGGTGCCAATCGACTGGTCGCCTCAGAGATCCGCAACAGATCGTTGGTGCGCACCCGGGTGGCGAAAAGAGATTGGTGTGCATCCCGAAAGGTAGTATCTGTGAGCAACAACCGTTGCTGCCCCCGGATCCATGCCACCAACTCCTCCGGCCCCCTTCTATCCAAAATTTGCTTGGTTCCCTCCAGGGGAGCCTGTAGCTGAGATAAATCCGGAAGACGGGGTGGGGAGAAGGAGGGTTTCTCTCCCTTGGGCAACCCAGGATGGCCGTTTACCACGGTCTCCCCGATGTAGTTCAACAGTTTGGTCCCCCGATCCCGCATAGACGGATAGGCAAAGAGTTCCTGTCTGCTGTCAATAAAGGTAGTATCGTAGTTTCCGGTCAGGAAATCAGGGTGTTGGACGACATTCTCCAAAAAGGGAATATTGGTTTTCACACCCCGGATGCGAAACTCTCGCAACGTGCGCAACATCTTGTTGGCAGCCTGTTGAAAGTTTAGCGCCCAAGAGGATACCTTGACCAAGAGTGAATCATAGTGGGGAGTGATGTTGGCCCCCAGATGAGCATTGCCCACATCGAGTCGAATCCCAAAACCGCCACCGGAACGATACGCGAGCAAGCGACCGGTATCCGGCAAGAAATTTTGCGCAGGATCCTCAGTGGTGACCCGGCACTGGATAGCATAACCGTGGGTGATGATCTCCTGCTGCGACGGGATGCCTACTTCCGGTGAATCGAGGGCATATCCTTCGGCGATCCGAATTTGCGACTGGACAATGTCGATTCCGGTGATCATCTCGGTAATCGTATGCTCCACCTGCACCCGGGGATTGACCTCGATAAAATAAAAATCCTGCTCCGGCGTCACCAGGAACTCCACCGTTCCCGCATTGGTATAACCGGCAACTGTCATCAGTTGCAATGCGGCTTCACAGATGCGGTTTCGCAATTCCTCCGGCAGAGCGACACTGGGAGCCACTTCCACCACCTTTTGATGCCGACGCTGGATCGAACAGTCCCGTTCAAAGAGATGAACCCTGTTCCCCTGTTCATCCCCCAGAATCTGCACTTCAATATGCCGGGGGTTCTCCAGATATTTTTCGATATAAACCTCTGCATTCCCAAAAGCGGACTTCGCTTCGGAACGGGCCCGGTCCACCGCTTCCTGCAGTTCATCCCGACCGCGGACGATGCGCATCCCCCGGCCACCTCCGCCGGAAGCGGCCTTGATGATCATCGGGTAGCCGTGAGTCTCACCAAATCCGATAGCCTCCGCCAATGAATCAATCGGCTCCGGAGTGCCGGGAATCACTGGGATTCCGGCCTTCACCGCCATCTCTCTCGCCTTCACTTTATCCCCGAACATCTGAATCTGTTCCGGCGAGGGTCCGATAAAGACGATTCCTTCTTCACGGCACCGGTTAGCAAACTCCGCATTTTCAGACAAAAATCCATATCCGGGATGAATCGCATCCACATCATGCCGCTTGGCGACATCGATAATCCCTTCAATATCGAGATAAGCTTCGATCGGCCCTTTTCCTTCCCCGATCAGATAAGCTTCATCTGCCTTGGAACGGTGGAAAGCCGTCATATCCTCAGCGGAATAGAGAGCGACCGTCCGAATGCCCAGTTCTGTACAGGCACGAAAAATACGAATTGCGATTTCGCCACGGTTGGCAACCATGACTTTGTTGAACTTCCTCGTCAATCATTTCACTCCCCTTCCCTGGTCGGTAAACTGCTCCCTCAAAATTCACCCGGCGGGATCAGGCGAGGTCAAAGGATCATCCACCCCTGTCCCCCCGGATTCTTAACAGAAATGAATCGGTTCTTGCTTACGTGAAAGTTTACAATATACTCACCCTTGAATAAAGATGCAATCCTTGAAAAAACGATTCCTTTTTCCGGGAGTGTGGGAATCTATATCAAGAAATGATCGTTCCACCGTTGTCAAGCCTCCTGATCTTCCCGGTTACCGTCCCTTGAAAATCGGTTGCCTCTTTTCAAAGAAGGCAGTCACTCCTTCGCGATGGTCATCGCTTCTGCCGCAGACCGTCTGCTCTCTGGCTTCCGCCTTCAACAGGGTGGGAAGGTCATTTTCGAAACTCTTCAAGAAATTGCGCTTCATCCCTGAAAGGGCACTAGTGGGTGCCTGCACCAGCCGCCGGGCATATTCCTCCACTGCCGTCTCCAATTCTTCCGCTGGCACCACCCGGTTCACCAATCCCATCGTGTAAGCTTCCTCCGCGTCCAATTTTCTCCCCGTCATCGCCAGCTCCAGCGCCCGACTGTAGCCCACGATCCGTGGCAGAAAAAAGGTAGCTCCTGCATCTGGCACTAAACCGATGTTGACAAAAGCGAGACTGAGCGAAGCGTGATCAGAGGCAATCCGGAAATCGCAGGCCAAAGCCAGGCTCAAGCCCGCACCGAAAGCTGGACCGTGCAGAACGGCTATGATCGGTTTGTCCGCCTCCACCATCTGCATCAGAAGTGGATTGTAGGTCTCCTGCAAAACCTTTCCATAGTCCGCCTCTGCGCCAAATTCCTGGGTGATGCTGAGATCAGCTCCGGAACTGAAGCCTTTGCCGTTTCCTTTCAGGACGATGCAACGCACCTTTGGGTCTGTGACAGCTTGGTCCATGGCCTGAATCGCTTCCTCATGCATCTTCATATTGAAAGCATTAAAAGATTCTGGCCGGTTCAAAGTGACTGTTGCGACTCCGTCCTGGGTCTCATACAAGATGGTTTCAAACATGGGTTGCACCCTTTCGGCTTATAATCAGTGCGATGGATCTCTTGCGGTTCCATCCTCCTATCCATCATACAAAAATCATGCCACTCTTTGCAAAAATAGATCATCTACTTCAGACTTTATGAAACCACCCCTGCCGGGGGCAGGGGTGGTTTTCCATGTTTTATTGGCTTAATAGTTTCAGAAACTCTTTCATGAACCCGGGCAAATCCGGCCAGGCGTGACCGGATACCAGATTTCCTTCCACGTGCAGATCTTTGTCGATGTATTTGGCACCGGCCCGCTCCACTTCCGGGCGGCAGGTGGTGAAGGCGGTCATCTCCCTTCCCTGGACCGCCTCTGGCACCACATCAAAGACCAAAGCCGCGTGGCAGATCGCACCTACAGGCTTGTTCGCCGTGAAGAAATGGGTGACGATCTCCGGCACCTGCTCATGCATCCGGATATGTTCCGGTGCACGTCCACCGGGGATGATCAGACCATCAAACTCGGCCGGATTCACCTCTGCAAAAGATGCATCAGCATCCAGGCCATAAGCGAACTTTTCTGTAAAGGTCTCCATATGCGGTTCAAAATCATGCACCACGGTCTGCAATTTTTTCTTCTTGGGTGCCGCGATGGTGACCTCGTGTCCTTCTTCCAACAGCCGATAGTAGGGATAGAAGACTTCCAGAGCTTCCACCGCATCACCGGTCAGGATCAATACTTTTGCCAATCAGAAAACCTCCCCTTTAGATGGTCCAATCATATTTATATCCTTTCCGCGGGAGAAAAAAACCGGTTTTTCCTCAGAAGCGGTTGATTCCGCTCCTCAAGCTCTGATGGACCCCTCCAAGTCCGACGATTTTACCGGCTGGCTTCAGGGGAACGGTATATCCATCTTTCTTCATCCAACAAGAATAAGAAGATAGAGACAAGAGCGGCTCTTTTGAATTCCTCTTCAAGAGTCGCTCAGTTCCCCTACAACTTCCCTACCTCGCTTGGATTTCCACGACTCCTTTCTGATACCTATTTCCAGTGCTCGCCCAGCACGATTCGCCTTTACGCTCTTTGTAAGTGACCGGAACCGCCTCACTCTTCTGCACTAGCGGAAAAGCAGGGAAGGGAGTTCATCCACCACTCTGGCTGAGCTGGTTTGCACATCAGAGTACTTAAATAAGCTAACACCTTCAATTCATAGTGAATTGATTTTCTATTTTCCATCAGGCGTGTTGATTAGCCATATTTTGGGTGGGGAGATCGTGTTCACCCACGCG
>CAUGKZ010000087.1 GCA_959600065.1 uncultured Kroppenstedtia sp.
GGTATCCATATTAATTTCTTCAATCCGGGGGGGGGTGGGGGGGGCGGGGGAAGATCCTTTGCGCTTTTTGCAAGAGATTGGAGCCGTTCCACCCTCCCTGTCTCCCGAGCCATATTCTCACTTGAGGGCATGTAGGGGGGATCTATCCATTTATGTAATCCATTTCTTGTCTAATCAATACGCCTGAAGGAAAATAAAAAAGTGCTTCTTTGGAACAATAGATTTGAACTTCATTCTTCGGGGGGATTCATGTTGATCGTCAACGGTGAAAAGATTCAGATGAGATACTATGAAAGCGGGGATCAAGGAGCCCAAGCTTTGCCGGTATCCTTGGAGGAGTGGGAGGAACGGGCGAGGAAAAAGCTGGCGACCGGTCCCTTCGGCTATGTATATGGTGGAGCAGGAGCAGGGGACACCCTGCGTGCCAATACCGATGCATTCCAAAACTATCGGATCCGGCCGCGGATCTGTTGTGATACCACCCAGCGTGACCTTTCCGTCAAGTTACTGGGGAAGCAGGTCCCCTTTCCCTTTATGCTGGCTCCGATCGGGGTTCTCTCCATTTTCCACCCCGATGCAGAGTTGGCAGTGGCCCAGGCAGCGGCCAAACTGGGGGTTCCATACATCCTGAGCAACGTCTCCACCCGATCCATGGAAGAAGTGGCGGAAGCGATGGGAGATGCGCTGCGGTGGTTTCAACTGTATCCACCGATCAATAGTGAATTGAGCCAAAGTTTTTTGCAACGGGCAGAAGCCGCTGGGTACTCTGCCATCGTAGTGACGGTGGATTCTACCTTACTCGGATGGCGGGAGACAGATCTTACCAATGTTTACCTCCCCTTTCTGAGCGGACATGGCATGGGGAACTACTTCAGCGATCCCGTTTTCCTTGCGGATCTGGAGGAGCCTCCGGAGAAAAATCTGAGGGCAGCAGCCAAGAAAGCGCTGGATGAAGGAAACAACACCCACTTCACGTGGAAAGAATTGGAGTGGATTAAGCAACAAACTCCCTTGCCTGTTTGGCTCAAGGGAGTGACGCATCCAGATGATGCGGTGTTGGCCGTGGAGCACGGCGTGGATGGAATCATTGTCTCCAATCATGGAGGGCGGCAACTGGACGGAGCCGTGGCAACTCTGGAAGTCCTGCCTTCCATCTGTGAAGCGGTCCGGGAAAAGGTCCCCGTGATTCTGGACAGCGGTGTTCGCCGAGGGGCGGATATCCTGAAAGCCATCTCCCTCGGGGCTACTGCCACCCTGATCGGTCGTCCCTTCGCTTATGCCTTGGCTGTGGCAGGTCAGAAGGGGGTAGAGTCGGTCCTTGAAAATCTGATTGCGGAAACCGAGTTGCAATTGGGGATTTCCGGACGGGGTTCGATCCGGGAGGTGGATCGTTCCCTGGTGATGAAGGTGTAGGATCAATCCGATTTGGGGGAGATTTCCTTTCGATGGCCGTGTTCCCTTACCTCAGTGAATATGTTGTCTCGTTGTTGGTTTGGGGAGGTCTCCTTTGGCACCATCCATATCTTTTCCAAGTCTCCGATGGTTACCGGTTGGGCATGACGCATTCACTCATAACCAAACTCCCCGTTCACCTCGATCGTGCCGGTTTTTACATCGGCGAAGGAATGAATCCCCTTACTTCTCATCCGCCCTTCTAACTGATCAACGGACATCCGTATCTTTTCAGGTTTTCTTGGAGTTCCCCGTTTTTGATGACCACAGTGTCTCTCCTCAGGAATAACAGTTCCAAGGTGGGTCATGACCAGCAGGCAGTCGAAGATACATAGCACGATGGCGGTCTTCTGCACGGAACTGCATAACCGATCATCGATGCCATTCCCAGGAGGGTGATCAGTTCCAGTCCGGTCATCTCTGACGCTGCCTTCTTCCCAGCGATCCGGATCAGAATATATCCCACTGCCAAGATGGCAAAAGCTTGTCAAATGAAACTCATGAAATTCCCCTTTTGCAAAATGGGCTTTAATTTTACGTGATGTTTTTATCAGATGTCACCAACGGCTGGGCCGGGCCATAGTCTGCATTAAGAGGGTTTTATCCTGGGGTGTGGAAAAGCAAGATCAGGCGTGTTGATTAGCTATATTTTAGGTGGGAGAGGTCGTGTTCGCCCAGGCTCGATGCTATCCTACAAGGAGGTGGTGACGGTTCACTTCAAATCTACCATCGGGCAGGGGCAAAGCCGGGAGGTCAGCAACACAAGGATGAATGTTGCTCCTAAAGTGCCCTTTCGTAAAACTTCTCCGCTAGGTAGGATGGCTTCCTTAATCTAGAGCTTCAGCTCTTTTAAATTGTAGTGCCTGTGGTGCTACCTTAATCTAGAGCTTCAGCTCTTTTAAATTGTAGTGCCTGTGGTGCTACCTTTTAATTCAGGGCTTCAGCCTATCAGATTAGAGTACCTTGGCGCAAAGGTCGCTTTGCACCCATAAGGCGCAAGTCTCGCCAGGGTCACTACCGCTCCCAGATCTCGCTATAGCAGCACACGACTCCCTTCGCCGCCTATTTTGATTAATCAACACCCTGGATTCAAGTATTTAAGAAAAGACGGTACCCTCCGGGATAGGCCAGATCTGTCCCGACCGGCTCGTCACAGATCCGGATTTACCACACCCTGGAGATCGAGTTCCAATAAGTCAGGGGAAGATGGTGCCATGGTTTATAGTGTCTTGACGGTTTATTTGGCTTTAACTTTTTTGTTTTCAGCGATCGCCAAGTTGCGCCACATGGGATCTTTCGTAGAAGTGACCCAGGCCTATGAAGTTCTGTCCTCTCCCTGGGACCGAATCTTCGCCTGTCTGTTGCCGTTTTTGGAAATGGGGGCGGTCGTTTTTCTGCTGTTCCGGCAAACCCATGTGTGGGGAGTATGGATCCTGGTGGGATTGTTGTCGGTTTTCGCCTGGGCTGTAGGGTCGGTGATTCATTCCGGGCGAGTAATCACCTGCGGTTGCTATGGGAAATGGATGGATGCCCAGGCGGATCGGTTTACGCTCCTCAAGATCGCGTCTCTCGGGGTGGTCTGCATGGTACTGCTAGGGGGACAAATCTCAGGTGCGGGCATCGATCTTCGGGCCCTTCCGCTCACCAGTGGTGCGATTCTTTTTCTTTTGTCCCTGTTGGCGCAAAAAATATGGTTTTCTTACCAAAACAGTCTGGCCAGACTTCGACACCCGCAGAAAGGAGAAAGACCGTGAATGAAGTGTTGTTGTATTCCAACATTTTGTTGTGGTTAGCGGTGTTGTTAATCGGGTTTACCCTGTTCATCATTTTCCGCCAATTTGGTGAAGTCTATTTAAGTACGGGAGAAAGCATCGCCCGGGATGGAATTGCCATCGGGGAACGAGCCCCCTCTCTCTCTCATCGCAAAACTTGGAACGGGCAACCGGTCCTCTCCCAGGGAGCCAAGCCGGTGCTCCTGGCCTTTCTCAGCCCGGCCTGCAAGGTTTGTATCGATTTAATTCCGGATTGGAATCAGGCGGTTCATCAACACCGAGCAATCCATTTTCGTGCCATCCTCGTCGGGGACCGACCCTCATCGGAGAAAATTTTGCAGGAACAGGCTTTGGAAGGAGAGGTGCTCTTTGATGAGGATCAAGGCATCCTGGGGGAATATCGGGTGCGGGTGACTCCTTTCGCCTTAATCATGGATGAAGGGGGTGTGGTACGGGGCAAAGGGCTCTGTAATGACACGGGACATATTGACCACTTGATCTCTTATCTGGAGAGTGAATCGGTGGCCGTGTAAAGAAGGGAGAGAAGAGGGTGCAAAGAGGGGAAAAAGTTCGTAGATTGGCAGAGAAAATCGCCAGATCTGTGAGCGGAAAAGAAGAGTGGAAAGTGATGACGGCGAGTGCTTTTCAGTCCTTAATGAAATTTTCCATGTGGCCCTTTTATACCTTGGCGGTCTCCCCTCGTTGGTGTGAAGTCAGCCGACCGGGAGATCGTTGCCATCCCCCCTACGGCCGTTTTTGTGGGGGTTGCCCCGATGCTAGCGGTAATAGCAAGTGTCCGGCAGGGTATCAAGTCTCCTATGCTTGGTGGAATCAAACCGGTTGTTGGTGCGAGACTTCTTCCACAGTGACCCTGGTCTGTTGCGATTGCACTGCGGAAAGTGACCCTTCGATTCAGCATCCCACGGATTGTGGTTGCAGTTGGGCTGTCCCCAACGGTATGCAGTAAATTTATAGGAGGTGAAAGGATGATGGATTTTTCCCAGTGGCTCACCGCGGGAGGAGTGGCGGCCTCCCTGGCGTGGATCGCCGGAATCACCACTTGGTCCACCGCTTGAGGGAGGAACGTGACCCTGGCGGTCCAACCTCCCGGTGGGAGGGATTCCATCGGTGTCTTCAGCAAAAAAATCCTGATTTACACTGCTTCGCTGATGGGTTCAGGTGCTGTGTTCGGTTTTTTGTATACGATTTTTTTCTTTCTGCTCGGATCTCTTTTACCTATACCTTTAAAAACGATGATCCTCTCCAGTCTAGTCCTTCTTTACACTCTGCATGAAGGGGGAGTCATCTCGCTGAAAGTTCCACAGCATCACTGGCAAATTCCCTCCACCTGGGTTAATCGCGGGGACGGACGGGATTTGATGGTGTGGGGCTGGATCCTAGGGGCGGGAATTTTCACTTATATTCCCCATATCAGTTTTTATATCTTATACCTTTTCACCGGGTTTTTCCTAGATCCCCTCACAGGAATCCTGATGGGAGCCCTCTACGGTTTCTCCCGCATGTTGCCAACCGGGAGCTTAGCCTTGGCGTCCCGGATGTCCAGGCGACATTGGGCACTGGATCTCACCGGGTCGAAGAGGAGGGCGGTCTTCAACCGGGTATTGAATGGAATCGTTCTGGGGATGACCTGGATCTTTCTGATTTTCCAAATATAAAAAAAGCCCCCGGCGGGGCTTGGATGGATCAGGAGGTCTCCGCCAGGACGGAGCGGATGTGACCGAGGGCCCAGTCCAGCTCCTCTTGCGTGATCGTCAAAGGCGGGGCAAAACGGATGGTATTCTCGTGGGTCTCTTTGCAGAGAAGGCCAGCTTCCGCTAGCCGTTCGCAGTAAGGACGGGCGGGTTCATACAATTCCATTCCGATGAAAAGTCCTTTGCCCCGCACTTCTTTGATGGCCGGATTTTGAATCTTTTTCAGCTCATCTATGAAATACTCTCCCCATTCTCGGGAGCGTTGGACCAGGTTCTCCTCTTCCAGGACATCCATGGCGGCCACGGAGACGGCGCAGGCCAAGGGGTTTCCGCCGAAGGTGGAACCATGGGATCCGGGTTCAAACAGGCCGAGGATCTTCTCGTCGGCGGCCACGGCAGAGATGGGCATGACGCCCCCGCCGAGGGCTTTCCCCAGAATGTACATGTCCGGTTTCACCTCTTCCCAGTCACAGGCGAAGAGCTGACCCGTCCGTCCAAAGCCGGTCTGGATCTCGTCGGCGACGAAGAGGACGTTGTTCTCTTGACAGAGAGCGGCGGCTTCCTTGAGATAGTTCTCCGGGGGCACGATCACGCCGGCCTCCCCTTGGATCGGCTCCACCAAAAAGGCGGCGGTGTTGGGAGTGATCGCTTGTCTCAGGGCTTCGGTGTCGCCATAGGGGACGATCTTGATCCCCGGCAGCATCGGTCCGAAACCCCGTTGATATTCCTCACTGGAGGACAGGGAGACGGCAGTCATGGTGCGGCCGTGAAAGTTTTCCTCGCAGGCGATGATTTCCGCCTGGTTTTCAGGCACCTTCTTTACATCGTAGGCCCAGCGACGGACAGCCTTGACAGCGGTTTCAACAGCCTCCGCACCGGTATTCATCGGCAAGACCCGCTCTTTGCCTGTGAGTCGGGCTACTTTTTCATAAAACAATCCCAGTTGGTCATTGTGGAATGCACGTGAGGTGAGCGTCACCTGGTCCGCTTGATCCTTTAATGCCTGGATCAGTCTGGGGTGGCGGTGACCGTGATTCAGGGCGGAATAGGCGCTCAGCATATCCATATAACGCTTCCCGTCGGCATCTTTCACCCATACCCCTTCCCCTTCGGAGATGACGATGGGGAGCGGATGGTAGTTTCGGGCTCCGTATTTGTCAGTGAGATGGATCAATTCCTGGTTACGCGACATCGGAATCCTCCTTTGGCTACACTCAATTCGCCGCCGTGCCGGGCGGCGGGGATCCATATTAGTGTATCATCAAGACCCCGAGAGAAGAAGGTTTTCCGGCAAAACGGATAAACATTGGCCGGCGTTGGTAATCATGCATAGCTCCCCATGGAAGTGGGAGATGAAAAGGGTCTTCACTGACCCAATCGGTACAAAATCCTCAGGTTTCGGAGCTTGGGGACAGGGCGTCGTTCACAAATGGAAATTGGCTGTTGACGATCCGGGAAACCCCCAGTATAATAAAACACAAGTTTTCAGACTGGAATAACCTCATATGTTTGCAAGACGCTCTTATCAAGAGAGGCGGAGGGACGAGCCCGATGAAGCCCGGCAACCCCAGTCACCCAGACCGGAAGGTGCCAATTCTTGCAGAGCCCCAGAGGCTGCTGAGAGATAAGAGAAGGGTCTGTTTTGTGTATGAACAAAACCTCTTCTCTGACTGGGAAGAGGTTTTTTAATTTCCTGAGGAGGCGATTGTTATGAGTGAAAAAGAGCAATCATTTCGTCCTGAAACCTTGGCGGTCCATGCAGGACAGGAGCCGGATCCTGTCACCCATGCCCGGGCAGTGCCGATCTACCAGACCACCTCGTACACCTTTGACAGCACCGAGCATGCAGCCAATCTCTTTTCGCTGGCGGAAACAGGAAATATCTACACACGGATCATGAATCCGACCCAGGATGTGTTTGAACAGCGGGTGGCAGCGCTGGAAGGGGGCGTCGGGGCATTGGCAGTCAGCTCCGGTCAAGCGGCGATCACCTATTCCATCCTGAACATCGCCGGATCCGGGGATGAAGTAGTAGCGTCTAGCAGTCTGTATGGTGGGACCTATAATCTATTTCACCACACCTTACCCAAATTAGGCATCCAAGTACATTTTGTCGATCCATCGAAGCCGGAAAATTTCAAACAGGCGATCACGGAGCGGACGAAAGCGATCTTTGGGGAAACCATCGGAAACCCCAAGGGAGATGTACTGGACCTGGAGGCTGTGGCAAAGGTGGCTCATGAAGCAGGGGTACCATTGATTGTCGACAATACTTTCGC
>CAUGKZ010000088.1 GCA_959600065.1 uncultured Kroppenstedtia sp.
CCCCCGCGCCAATCGGTCGGGTAAGCCCAGCCCCACAACCGCCGAACATGTGTGGACGGATTTGGAAGGGCGGATCGATGGATTATTGGATGGTGGGGCGACCGGGGTGGGGGTGGAATCCACTGTGGTGGATGTGACAGTAAATCCTCCGGTGTTGTTGCGGCCAGGAGGTGTCACCTTGGAGATGCTACGGAAAGTGGTCGGAGAAGTTCAGATGGACCCCGGGTTGCAGCAGGAGCAGGAATCCCCCCGTTCACCAGGAATGAAATATCGCCACTATGCCCCAGGAGGGGAGATGTGGGTGATTACTGGGGATGGGGAGGCACAAGTGAGCCGGATTCAGCGGATGGCAGATGAGGCGATGCAATCCGGCAAGAAGACGGGAATCCTGTGTACAGAGGAACATGCCTCCCGTTACCGGGCAGACTGGGTCGTCGTCTGTGGAAGCCGCTCCCGACCAGACACGATTGCCAGAGAATTGTACGGAGCTTTGCGTCGGTTTGATAAAGTAGGTGCCCAATGGATTGCGGCGGAAGGTTTTCCACCGAGGGGAGTGTTGCACTCGGTGATGAACCGGTTGAGCAAAGCAGCTGAAGGCCGGGTGATTGAACCCGACCGGGAATGAAGGGGCCCGTCCATTGGGACGGGTTCTTTTTGTCCACTCTACCGCATACCTTTCAGAGACATGCGAGGTGCGGGGAGGAGTGGGAATGGACCTTTCCTTGCCCCAGTGGGGGCAGTTTTTCACCTTGTGGATGATTTCCGTGGCTCTGGGGATGGACGCTTTTTCCCTAGGGATCGGGGTGGGGATGCAGGGACTCCGATTACGTCGTATCCTCCTTATCAGTGGAATCATTGGTGTTTTACACATTTTGATGCCGCTTGCGGGAATCGTCATCGGACAGGTGTTGGGTTCCTTGGTCGAAGAGATCGCTGTAAGGGTGGGAGGGGGGCTTCTCTGTTTGCTGGGCACCAATATGTTATTGAATGCCTTTCATATCGTCGGAGAGGAGAAATCCCCTGTCAACAACTACAGCCTATGGGGACTTCTTCTGCTTTCCTTCAGTGTCAGCCTCGATTCCTTGTCAGCGGGTTTATCCCTCGGGTTGTTTGCAGCGGATCTCTTGCTAGCCGTGCTATTGTTTGGCATGGCGGGGGCCGTCCTGGCCTGTATAGGCATGCTACTGGGACGCCACGCCAGATCTTGGATCGGAGATTATGGTGAGGCCGCCGGGGGCTTGATCTTGATCTCTCTCGGCCTCCGGTTTTTGCTGTGACAGGGGCGGTTGGGGTAGTATGGAGGAAACAACGGTTGCATAACCTTGTCGGAGCTTGAGAAAATGGTAAATAGCAACCGTCAGTACTTTCCGGAAGGGGGGTAAATGGGTGAAAAAGGTGTTGTTTGTTTGCACCGGGAACACTTGTCGTTCTCCCATGGCAGAGGCCCTGCTGCGTCAAAAGGCGATGGAGGAGGGGATTCGGCTGGAGGTTCGGTCTGCCGGCATCTCCGCTGTGAATGGGCTTTCTCCCTCGGATGCTGCCGTCCAGGTGATGAAGGAAAAGGGTATCGACCACAGTTCCCACCGCTCCCGTCCCCTGGATGCAGCGATGGCGGCCTGGGCCGATCTCATATTGGTGATGACTGAGGCGCATAAACAGATGTTGGTCCACCGTTACCCCGATGCAGTGGACAAGTTGCACACGCTGAAGGAGTATGTGTTGGAAGACTCTCAACAGGAAAAGGTAAAATCCCTCCAACGCTTGCAAGTGGATTTGGAAACCTGCCGGGCGTTGTTGGAGCAGGCTGAAAAAGAGGGAGATCACTTACGAAAAAAAGAGTTGCAGGTGCAATTGGAGGGGCAGGAAGCCTCCTTTGCTTCCCTTCGGAAAGAGGTTGACGAGATGTTGTCTCAGATGGATGTTGGCGACCCCTTTGGCGGAGATGAAGAGGTGTATCGGCGGTGTGCCGCTGAGATTGAAGTACAGGTGGAGAAACTCTTGGATCGATGGCAAAATGAAAGGGAATCATGAAAAAGTAGATCCATCGTAAATCGTGGCGTTTGAATGGACAGGAGGAGTGGAGAATGAGAATAGTCATCGGATCCGACCACGGGGGGATCCATCTGAAAGAGACCGTGAAGAAAGTGTTGCATGAGCTGGGGATGGAAGTGGCCGATGTGGGTTGCGACGGTACCGACTCCGTCGATTATCCTGATTATGCCCAGCCGGTTGCAGAAAAGGTGGCCCAGGGTGAATTTGACCGTGGCATTCTGAGCTGCGGGACCGGGATCGGGATGTCCATCGCCGCCAATAAGGTGAAGGGAATTCGTTGCGCTGTGGTATCAGATGAATATTCGGCCCGGATGAGTCGGGAACATAACCAAGCCAATGTGCTGGCCCTCGGGGAACGGGTGGTGGGCCCTGGCTTGGCTGAAAATATTGTCAGGATCTGGTTGACGACGGAGTTTGCCGATGGCAGGCACCATCGTCGTGTGGATAAGATCGCTGCTCTAGAAGGGAAGTGAACTTGTGCAGGAGCAGATCCGGGATCAAGTGGTCCGGGTGACGAAAGAGTTGCTCAAAAACAAGCTTTTGGATCACCGGCACCTCCTGGTGATGGGAGTCAGCACCAGTGAAGTGACTGGCAAGCGAATCGGGAGCGAGGGCAGTGATGAGGTGGCTTCCGCTATTTTGGAAGGGGCACTTCAGGTTCAGGCTTCCTATGGTTACCACCTCGCCTTTCAATGTTGTGAGCATCTGAATCGGGCGTTGGTGGTCACCCGCCGAACACAGGAACAGTTTCAATGGACGGAGGTGGCGGCGGTTCCCGTACGCCATGCGGGAGGGGCGATGGCTTCCCAGGCATACCGTCATCTGCAAGAGGCGGTGCTGGTGGAAAAGGTCCAGGCCGATGCGGGAATCGATATTGGGGACACCCTGATCGGGATGCATCTGAAGCCGGTGGCGGTGCCGGTTCGCCCTTCGTCGGCTTACATCGGTGAAGCTCACGTTACCATGGCTGTTACCCGGCCCAAATTGATCGGAGGAGCCCGGGCGGTGTACACATTGGAAGAGAAGGAAGAGTGAAGGCATTCAGGGTCAGGGCTGTTAATTAGTGGCGAAAGGGAGTGGTGTGCGGCCATAGCGAGACCTGGGAGATAAAGCGACCCTGGCGAGACTTGTGCCCTCTGGGTCCAAAGCGCCCTATGCACTACAATCACGATGGGTTGAAGTCCTGGAATAGAGGTAGCACCACAGGCACTACAATCACGATGGGCTGAAGCCCTGAAATAGAGGTGGTACCACAGGGTGTGTGAAGTGCCTGGGGTTCGCAAGAAATTTGCCTCTGACATGTGAACCCCCACCCTCCCTTGTGAAGGTTTTTTTCACAAGGCTTCAAGGTGTTGTGATTTCGTGGACTTTTGAATGGCTTTTTACAACACTACTTGATGGTTTTCCTCTCTGTTGATGGTAAAATGGACGGGAACGGTTGGAATAAAGGAGGAGAGCCAGTGAATTCTGTCAGGCAAAAAGATCCGGAAATCGCGGCGGCTATCAGTAAAGAGCTGGGCCGACAACAAGAGAAAATTGAACTGATCGCATCTGAAAACTTTGTCAGTCAGGCCGTCATGGAAGCCATGGGTAGTGTGATGACCAACAAATATGCAGAAGGTTACCCAGGCAAACGTTACTATGGCGGCTGTGAATTTGTTGATGTAGCAGAAGAGCTGGCTAGAGACCGGGCGAAGCAACTGTTCGGCGCAGAGCATGTCAATGTCCAGCCTCATTCTGGAGCGCAGGCCAACATGGGGGTTTACTTTTCTGTGCTGGAACCGGGGGATACTGTCCTCGGTATGAACTTGGCTCACGGGGGTCATCTGACCCATGGGAGTCCGGTCAACTTCTCTGGAAAAATGTACAACTTCATCGCCTATGGAGTGGATCCCGACTCCCATCGGATCGATTATGAAGAGGTGCGAAAGCTGGCTCTGGAACACAAACCGAAATTGCTGGTGGCCGGAGCCAGCGCCTATCCCCGCAGCATCGACTTTGCCAAAATGGGGGAGATCGCCAGAGAGGCAGGCGCCTATCTGATGGTGGACATGGCTCATATCGCGGGGCTGGTGGCAACGGGACACCATCCCAACCCAGTACCCCATGCGGATTTTGTCACTACCACCACCCATAAAACCCTGCGTGGTCCCCGGGGCGGAATGATCCTTTGCAAAGAACAACATGCCAAATTAATTGACAAATCCATCTTTCCCGGAATCCAAGGCGGTCCTTTGATGCATGTGATCGCAGCCAAAGCAGTCGCTTTGCGGGAGGCTTTGGAGGAGTCCTTTAAAGAATACTCCGCTCAAGTGGTGGATAATGCAGCCCGCCTGGCAGAGGCTTTGACCCAACGCGGTCTCCAGCTGATCTCCGGGGGAACGGACAACCATCTGATCCTGATCGATGTTCGCAACCTGGGCTTGACAGGGAAAACGGCGGAACATCTGTTGGATGAGGCGGGGATCACTGCCAATAAGAACGCGATCCCCTTCGATCCGGAAAGCCCCTTTGTCACCAGTGGTCTTCGCATCGGAACCGCGGCAGTCACGACTCGGGGGATGGATGGGGAAGCGATGGAAGAGATCGCTGAGATCATGGCTCTGGTCTTGAAAAATCCGGAAGATAGTGAGTCTGGGGAGAAAGCCCGTCAGCGTGTCGCCTCCCTCACCGCCCGTTTTCCGCTGTATGCCGATATGAACAACTGACCTCAAGCCCCTTTCTGAAGGGGCTTGTTTTTGGGTGAAAAAACGAAAATGATCGTATTTTCTGCCCCCTTCTGCTAATATGGTGAGACTTGGGTGATTCGGGGGGGAGGAAACCGTGTTTAAGGAACATGGAAACAATCATCGCGAACTGGAGCTGACCCATGGGAATCTCCATGTATTCGCCAACGACGAAGTATTTGCGCAACTGGATCAAAAAGTGTTTCAGATGGCCGACAACAACCTGCAGATTCCTCGCAGTATCCATATGAGTTACACGCCGGACGCCCATGTCGGAATCGGCACCTGCATCGGGACGACAGCGGTGTGGGGGATGAAGGACGGCTTTGTTTCCCCTTCCATCGTCGGTTCCGACATCGGTTGCGGCATGCGTCTGCATCTGACCGGTCTCAGAGAGGAAGATCTGCGGGGACGTCAGGTGAGACGGGAATTGGTACAGGCGGTGGAGAAGTTTGTGCCTGTCAATGAGCGTTCCACCTCCAGATACAGTGACATCCGACTGGAGAATGTGGTCAGGGAAGGGATCAAAGGGCTGCCGAAAAAATATGTTCCCGATACTTACACCCCACGCTCCACCCGCTCCTTAACCCATGTGGAAACCGCTCAGTTCAAATATGACACAGATTTCCTAGGGGAGATTCCCGATAAGGTGTGGGGGCGGGCCTGGGGGCAACTGGGAACACTGGGGGGAGGAAATCACTTCATCGAATTTCAGCGGGTAGAGATCTCGGAGCAAAAGCGGGATGTCGCTGAGGCCTGGGGATTATTCGACGGACAAATCGTGGTTATGATTCACTCCGGCTCCCGGGCATGGGGTGGAATGATGGGAGCCCGCTATATAAAGGATTTCAAGCGGGCGATGCAAAAGTGGGGGGTGGGGACTCCGGATCCCAATCTCGTCTATGCCCCCATCGATTCGGAAGAGGGTTATCGGTACATCAACCTGATGTATTCCGCACTCAATTTTGCTGTCGCCAATCGGCATATGATCGCTTATGGAGTGCTTCAGGGATTGAAGGAGTTCGCCGGAAATGACATGGAAATGCCGGTCTTGTATGACCTGATGCACAACTATGCTTTGAAGGAAGTCCATCGCAACCAGCCGATGCTGGTTCACCGGAAGGGAACCACCCGGGCTCTTCCACCCGGTCACTTCATGAATGCGGCTCCCTACAGGAAAACGGGGCACCCCGCCTTGATCCCTGGGTCGATGGGGACGGCTTCTTATATCATGGTTGGAGAACGGGCCGGAGAGAAAAATTTTCACTCCATCTGTTACGGAGCCGGCCGACTCCGCTCCCGGCGCGCCACCAAAGAGTTGGTCACAGTGGATGCTTTCTCCCGTTCGATGAAGGTGGGAACCGATGAAGAAATCGTGGTCAATCAAAACACTCTGGAGTCGATTTTAGATGAATCTCCCCAAGCATACAAAGATGTAGACCAGATCATCGACTCCGTGGAAGGGGCCAATCTGGCGACCGTGGTGGCCCGCTGCCATCCGGTGGCCGTGATCAAAGGGGTGTGAGCTGCCGGTTCCACCCGGACACTGAATGTGGATCAGGGCGTCATGTTGCAATGCGACATTTCGCCATTCCTCTCCCCGTGAGTCATTTTTTCGATGGGGCAAGGGGAATGCCCGGTTCGGCAATAACCCACTGTTTTTTATATCAAACCCGCCCATTGTGGCGGGTTTTCTCTCTTTCAGGGCAATATACAAAATAAGGATGAAGAGATTGTAAAAAAAATCACAAACCCTTGTCGACAATCGCCCCAAAGACCAGTACAATGTTTGAGAACTGTTGAGAACCGGTGGAAGGGAGTGTAAAATTTGAGTGATGTTTATGTTTTGGACCACCCGCTGATTCAGCACAAAGTGACCTATATCCGGGACAAGAACACGGGAACCAAGGAATTCCGGGAATTGGTGGATGAGGTTGCCGCATTGATGGCCTATGAGATCACACGGGACATGCCCCTGCAGGAAGTGACTGTACAGACCCCGGTATCCGAATCCCAGTGCAAGGTGCTGGCAGGAAAGAAATTGGGGTTGGTTCCCATTCTGCGTGCAGGCTTGGGGATGGTGGATGGGATCCTTCGTTTGATCCCCGCAGCAAAAGTGGGACATATCGGATTGTACCGAGATCCGGAGACGTTGGAGCCGGTTCAGTACTATGCCAAAATGCCTTCGGATATCGGAGAACGGGAGCTGATTGTGATTGATCCCATGCTGGCGACGGGAGGATCCGCTTCTGAAGCCATCCGTCGCATCAAAGATATGGGGGCCAAACATATCAAATTGATGTGTTTGATCGCAGCCCCCGAAGGGATTGAACGGGTGCAGAAAGATCACGGGGATGTAAACATCTATGTTGCCGCCGTAGATGAGAAACTGGACGAAAACAGTTATATTGTCCC
>CAUGKZ010000089.1 GCA_959600065.1 uncultured Kroppenstedtia sp.
GGTCACCCTACAAGGGGTGGAAGAAGCACTCCATCACCACCCTGATGTCAAGGCGATCTTGTTGATCAACCCTACGTACTTCGGGATCGCCTGTCACCTGGAAGAGATCGTAGACCTGGCCCATTCCCGGGGTATCCCCGTCCTGGTGGATGAAGCCCACGGGGTGCATACCCATTTTCACTAGAATTTACCCTTGTCCGCTATGCAAGCCGGCGCGGACATGGCTGCCACCAGTGTACACAAGCTGGGGGGATCCCTCACCCAAAGTTCGGTGTTGAATGTGCGGGAAGGTCTGATCCACCCGCGCCGGGTGCAAACGATGATCAGCATGATGACCACCACTTCCACTTCCTATCTTCTCCTCGCTTCCCTGGATACAGCCCGGCGCTACCTGGCCACCCATGGAGAAGAGCGGATCGGAGATGCACTGCGGCTGGCTGATCTCGCCCGCAGGAGAATCAATGAAATCCCCGGACTTCGCTGTGTCGGTCGGGAAATCCTCGGGGGTGAAGCTACCTATGCCATGGATGAGACCAAATTGATCATCCATTTGCACAGCCTGGATATCACTGGCTACGATGCGGAGACTTGGCTTCGGGAACAGTGGAATATCGAGGTGGAATTGTCTGACCTGTATAACCTCCTGTGTCTGATTACCCCCGGAGATACCGAGGATTCCATCCATCGATTGGTGGAAGCATTGGAGGGTTTGTCCCAGGAATTTTATACCGAGAGGCAAGGGCGAGTCGACTCGGTTCGGGTTCCGGAGGTTCCCGTGCTGGCGGTCTCTCCCCGGGATGCCTTCTATGGAGAAACCGTCCCAGTTCCCTTTACCGAATCCGCCGGCCGGATCATCGCGGAATTTATCATGATCTATCCGCCGGGGATTCCCGTCTTGCTTCCCGGAGAACAGATCACACAGGAAAACATCGAGTATATCACCGAACACCGGGACGCCGGCTTGCCTGTACAGGGACCTGAAGATCCACAGATCCGTATGGTTCAGGTGTTAAAAGAGTTTTAAACGGGAAATAGCGGGTGGGGAATTCCGACCCGCTATTTTTATTTGATTTTCAGATCAGGCACCTCGGCCATACTGGCCAAGATATAATCCGGTCGCCAGGGACTTCTCTCTGCCTCCTGGCGTGTACTGATCCCAGTCAAGACCAGCACCGATCCCATGCCATTCTCCTGGGCCATCCGGATGTCCGTCTCCAACCGATCCCCCACCAGCCAACAGGCAGCCGGTTCCAAGTTCAGCTGATGAAGGGCGGCTTGCGCCATCAGAGAGGAGGGTTTGCCAACCACCTGACCCACCCGTTGACCGGTCACCGCTTCCACCGCACCGATCAAAGCAGCGGTATCCGGTAGCTCCCCTCCGTCAACGGGGCAGGTCCGATCCGGATTGGAGGCGACGATTTCCGCCCCTTGCTTCCATGCCTGAAACACCCGATTCAGTTTGTTATAGGTGAAGCCTCTGTCCCAAGACAATAACACATAGCGGGCTTCCATCGGCTCTTCTGTCAACCGGATCCCGTGTTGCAACAACTCCTCTTGGATCGGCTCCTCACCGACCACCATGACCTTCTCCCCGGAACGGCAAATCCTCTGAAAATATTGCGCCGTCACCAGAGAAGAGTTGACCACCTCCTCCAGCTCGGCAGGAATGCCCATCCCTCGCAGTTTGCGCACATAATCCTCTCGGCGGGCAATCGGTTTATTGGAGAGAAAGAGCACCCGATCTCCTCTGGCCCGCAGTGTCCGGATCGCTACATCTGCTCCCGGCACAGGATGATCCCCGAGATACACCGTTCCATCCAGATCCAAAATATATCCCCTCGGCCCCATCTTCCCTCCTCCTCACCTCAGTAAAGTTGGTCCCGCGTCAGCTTTTCGGCGAAATTTTGCAGGAAGATGACCAGAACGATGATCACGATGGACATAGCAGAAGCCATGTAAAACTCCCCGCGCAGCAAGTTCTGAAAAACAGCCAAACTCATCGGTGCCCAGTCTGTCGGTGCCATCAGGATAGAGATGCTGGTCTCCTTGATCACCGTTACAAAAACCAAGATCCCACCGGCAATAATCCCTGGCAACATCAAAGGTCCGATCACAGTGATCATGGTCATGAAAGGAGAAGCTCCGAGACTGACCGATGCCTCCTCCACATCGCGCCGGATCGCCATCATCGTCCCCATCGTGGAGCGAATCATATAAGGCATTCGTCGAATCGTATAGGCGACTATCAACAACATCGCCGTCCCCGTTAATTGCAACGGTGGTGTGTTAAAGGTTTGGATCAAGGCGATCCCCAGTGCAATTCCCGGTACCACGAGCGGAATCGACGAAAGCCAATCCAGGGAGACCGATCCCCTCCGCACCACAAACCAGGAGACAAATACTGCGATTATCACACTGAGTATCAAAGCCCCCGTGGCCAGGATCAGACTGTTGAATATATTTCCGTAAGAGGTGCTGAAGAGGGTGACATAGTGCTTCACTGTGTAGCCGTCAGGCAGTGCATGGTGTCCCCAGGTAGTGGCGATGGAAGAAAGAAAGATCGACCCCATCGCCAACAGAGGAACCAGTAGAACGAGCAGGCTGTATAAAGAGAGAACCCTATTTAGTCCCTTTCCTTTCATCCTCCCAGAACCCGTCGGTTTTCCCGAGATGGTCCCGTACTCCTTCCCACGAATCACCCACCGTTGTAACCAGAAGAAAAGGGCAGCCACTCCCACCATCACCACGGTCAAGATGGCGGACCCCGACCAATTGAAAAAGCCAGCAATCTCCCGGTAAGCCTCGACGACAATCAAATTCAGGTTCTTGGGAGCCAAGATAATCGGGGTACCAAAGTCGGAGAAGCTGATGGTGAACACCAGCAACATACTGGATAAAATCCCTGGACCCGCCAAGGGAAGGGTCACCCCGAGGAAGGTGACTCCCCCTTTTGCCCCCAAGTTGCGAGAAGCCTCTTCCAGAGCGGAATCACTGGCACGAAAAGCGGCTACCATCGGCCACAGGGCATAGGGAAAGAAAAAGAAAACCTGAACCAAGATAATCCCCAGCATCGATTGGACCTCAAACAGGACTCCCTCTCCCCCCAAAGCCCGCCACAGATGATTTACCCACCCCGTCTGTCCGAACATCAGCATAAATGCATAGGAGGAAATGAACGTCGGCATCACCAAAGGAACCGTGGCCAGCGCAGCAAAGGTTTTCTTAAAGGGCATATCCGTGCGAGCAAAGGCATAGGCCATCGGCAGACACAACAATGTCACACACACCGCAACCCCTGTGGCCAACTGGAGGCTGTTTAGGAGTGCGGACAGATAGCGGGAATCTTGCCAAAATTCCCGATACCCTGCCAGGGAAAAGCTGGTGAGTTTCTCCAGGGTCGACGCCCGGATCTGAGAATCCACCAGACTTCCCGGAAGATTGATCGGTTCCCCGACAAAACTGACCAACAGGATGGAAACCAAGGGGAGGATCAGGAAAATTATAAAAAACAGGAGGATGAGTAGTTTCAAAATCCCCAGACCGCTCCATTTTTTAATCTTCTCGCTCACGTTTCCCCCTCTCACAAAACCACCACCTGCTCCGGCTCCAAGGTGACCCAAACGGGATCCCCCTCACCCAGAAGCGTTTTCTCATCGGTGTACACCACATCCACCTTGAAAAGAATTCCTTTTGCATCCACCTCATAGCGAACCTTGGGGCCGAGATAGGTAGAGCGAATCACCTGTGCTGGCCAACAGTTGGGAGACTCCGGTGCCGGGAGCTGCTCCTCCCGTGGAAAAACAGACAGACTTTCCGGTCGGATCAGCACCTCCGCTGTCTCCCCTTCGGGAGTGAGGGCACTTACCAGATCCAGTCCGGGGCCGATGGAGAGAATCCGGCTTTGGTCTGCCTCCTCCATTTTCACTTGGGCCTGAAACAGGTTGGAGGAGCCTACAAAATCAGCTACATAAGTGGTGGCCGGCTGACTATACAGGCGAGAAGGGGTATCCGTCTGTACCACCCTCCCTTCCTTCATGACTGCAATCCGATCCGCCATGCTCATCGCTTCCTCTTGATCATGGGTGACAAAAATCGTCGTAATTCCCAATTTTCTTTGGATATCGCAGATCAGTTTTCGCATGCTCCCCCTCAGCTTCTTATCCAAATTGGACAAGGGTTCATCCATGAGCAACAGAGAAGGTTCCATGATGATGGCTCGAGCCAGTGCCACCCGCTGTTGTTGTCCCCCGGACAATTGATTCGGCAGGCGATCTTGCAGGTGATGCAGTTCTACCATCTCCAGGGTCTCCTCCACTTTTTCGCTGATCTGCGACGGAATCCGTGTCAATCTGCGACTGATCATCCCTGTCAAAATCCGTAGTTTTGTCCAAGGGCCCTCCCGGTAAAATCGCCGCAGATTCAGGGGATAAGCTACATTTTCAAACACGGTTAGATGGGGAAACAAGGCATAGCTCTGAAAAACCATGCCACAGTTCCGCCGATGAGCCGGGACCCCCCGGATATCTTTCCCGCCAATCCAAATCGTTCCGGAAGAAGGTTCTTCAAAACCGGCGATACAACGCATCGTCGTCGTTTTTCCACATCCCGAGGGGCCCAGGAGGGCGAACAACTCGCCTTCCCGGATCTCCAGATTGACATCCTCTAGCGCGTTGACCCCGGTGTAGCTCTTATTTAACTTTTGAATGGACACAAACTCCATGGGGCACCCCTCACTCAAATTTTTTACGCCACTCGTTCCGGATCCGGTCGTAATTCTTCACTGCCCAATCCACATCCAATTTTTGCGCGTGGGGGATCACCTTTTTCAAGGTGAGGGGAGTCTGGGATTTAACATCCTCCCGGATCGGAATATGGTACCATTTAGCAAGCACCTCCTGCCCTTCTTTAGACAAAAGGTAATCGATCATCGCTTTTCCACCCTCGGGATTGGGTCCATCCTTCACCAGGGTGACGGGATTGACCAGAATCGGCGTCTTCTCCGGAACCACAAAATCCACTTTTTCTCCTCGGGCCTTCATTTCATAGGCCATAAAGTCAAAGGCAACTCCGATCTCCGCCTCCCCTTTGGCTACTGCCTGCGAGGGAGCTAAGCCCGAATCAGGAAAAGCGTTGGCCTGATCCACCAATTTATCGAAATATTGCCACCCTTTTTCCTCACCCATTTCCATCATCTGGCTCATCACTGTCAATGTGGCTGTGCCGGAAGCGGCAGGATTAGGCATTTGAAACTTCCCTTTCCAGCGGGGATCCAGCAGGTCATCCCACGTACGGGGAACTTCATCTTTTTTCACCTGATCCGTGTTGTAGATAAATCCCAGAACGAATATCTCAGTACCTACCCATTTCCAATCTTTATCCCGGAGTCTGATACCGTTTTTCTCCACCGGCCAATCCTTGGCGAAGTCGGGTTTGTAAGAGGTGACAATCCCTTTTCCTTTGGCTGTTTCAAAAGGTAGAAATCCCCCCCCGCCGTACCAGAGATCTCCCATGGGACGATCTTTTTCTGCAATGAGCCGGTTTACAATCACATTGGTACCACCGTATTGCACATCCACTTTAGAGCCCGGGTTCGCCTTTTCGTAAGCTTGACCGATCTCCTTGGACATATCCGGCGTCTCTGGAGAATATAAAGTGATCTTCCCCTCAGCTCCTCCAGCTCCTGCTCCTGTATCCCCTGCACATCCCACCAGACTGATGACAGACACCAGGAGCGGGATCCCGACGAGACTCCATCCTCTTCTTTTTTTCATGTGACTGCCCCTCCGTAACCCACTTTTTTCAAGACAAACCGAAGCTTGCCCTTATCTTTATTTGATGATCGACTCCCGTGGTTTATGACTTGCACAGGCACACAAAAAAAGCCGCGGCAGATACCGCGGCGATCTATCAGCTCTTTATTCTTCGTCAGAGGTCGATTCGGTGCAACCCGGACAAGTTCCGTACAGGGTTCCGCTTTTTTCACTATCTACATAGGTGATGATTCCATCACAGGTTTGACATATGATTGCTTCCATCAGATTTGACATCCCCCTTGAAAAGCGGATTCAGCCTGAATTAAAGCGCCTTGGCCTCAAATAATATGTCACATTTATTATATTAGGATATACAATTAACGTCAACCTGTGATCTCTGGTTTCTCTTGGCAATAAAAAAATCCGGCTCCCTCGCCGGCCGATCTCAGTCCTCGCAGTTCATTCCCATAATTCGAAATTTTACATTAAAAGGATCCCTTCTCTGCGCCTTCTCTTGGCAAGGATCAGGAATTACACTCTTCCACCTTGGTTTCTAGGAGAGAAGCAATCTCACAAAAAAGAGCGATATCTTCCTCATCTACACTTCGAACCGACATGCCCACAACAACCAGTTCTCCGATCAGGTGATGCCCCCGATAGAAAGGAACATAAACCTCCACCTGATCTCCCGTCTGTTCACGTACTACACTCCCTCTGGCCGCCGCCACACTGTGGAGGCCGCAACCAAAAGAGACTGCCGGCAGGAGGGAGCAAAAACCAGCACTGTAAAACTCCACGAACCGATATCCGGATACCAGGTATACCCCGGCATAACGATAGGCAGACACTTTTTCATACAGAACCTGCGGTACAAACCGATACAATCGTTCGATGGATCCTCCCAGCCGATCCGATACCACACCGATCTCCGCCCGGATTTCGTCCAGAAGATCTGCTTTCCGCATTTCCGATCCATCCCCCATTATTGGAGTAAACTACAGCTTAGCATAACTGTTTTCCTCACTCAACACACTTTTCTTATCAAAGCATCCCGCTCCGAGATAACATTTCAACGTACCCTTCCCCTTTCCCTCTCTTTTTATATAAATATTTCATATGGAAAAAATATTAAATTCCGTTTGCAAAGGAGCCAATATTTCAATCCTTCTGTCCATTGCTTCTCAAACATGCTAACATATAGGTGTCTCTCTTTTGTCAGAACCTCGATGTATTTTTCAGGAGGGTGAACACTTGAGCAAAAGTGCTTACATCAAGCTGGCCCAACCCGTCAGCCTGAATGAGGTGAAAGAAAAACTGGATCTTCTCATCGATGGCACCTCTCGTACAGGAGAACAACTGGGTTGGGATTATGCT